>CAIPVD010000072.1 GCA_903868375.1 uncultured delta proteobacterium | reverse complement strand
GCCTGAACGCTCTCTTAAGCACGATCAATGTAAGCGACGGAACGGTAATAAGCACGCTCGCATTTCCTGCGGATGTTCCAACTATTCCGAATAGCGGGCTCTTTTACGGTTTGGCATTCGATCCAACTCCCCATGGCGGCACATATACGCTCTATGCATCACAAGGAGCTTATGGAACAGTTGCCGTGCTGACGCTGGCAAGCGATGGGACTCTGACCCAGACAGGAACTATTCCTGCGAATCCGATCCCATATATGCCGGTTGACCAGCCTGCGGGCATTGCATTTGCGAACGGGATAATCTTCATGGCGAATTATTTTTCTGTAAATCTCGAAGCCGCCACTCAGCCGGCATCTACTCTTTCGATGTACCGGGCGAGCAACGGTGAAAGGCTTGGATACTACACATTCATGGACGATGCGGGAACGAACACTCCTTCATTCCCATATGCCGTGACCGCAAAAGCCGACGGGACCAGAGCTTATGTCGCGAGCCAACGTGATGGCGCCGTTTATATCCTTGATACGAGCGCCCCGGCTAACATTGCATTGGTCACGAAGATAACAAATTTAAGCCAGCCCTCTGCGCTTCTTCTGAACAATGCTCAAACACTTCTGTATGTAGCCAACGCAGGAAGCGATACGATATCTGTTGTTGATGTTGCAGGTGATTTAGCTCAAGTAACGGCAACTGTGTTGCTGCGTCCATCCAATGTTGTTAATCTGCCCGGTGTCTCTCCTTCGGGCCTTGCATTATCGCCAGATGAGAAGACCTTGTATGCATCGCTTGGTGATTTCAACTCGGTAGGCGTTATCGATGCGCAGGCTAATGAACTAAATGGCTACATCCCGGTCGGATGGTACCCGACGGCTCTTGCGGCAACTGCCGATGGCAGCGCGCTTTTAGTTGTGAACGGTTGGGGAACGACTGCAATGAATCCAAATCCCCAATTAAACTATCTGAACCCAGATGTAGTTGGAGTTAATTTCACCACAAATCCTCCGTCATGGATAGCTCCGCCTGGCCCTGGTTATGTTTTGAATTCTATTCCAGGAAATGTTTCGAGGGTCGATCTGACAAAAGCGATGCCTGATATTGCCAATTCCACCGTCCAAGTGATAAGGAATAACCAAAACACACAGGCGATGGGGAATTCCAGTGATAGGATCTTGACTAACTTAGGCATCAAATCGGGGAAGATCAGACACGTGATCTACATAATAAAGGAGAACCGCGGTTACGATCAGGTGTTAGGCGACCTGCCGCAGGGAAACGGCGACCCGTCTCTGACCCTCTTCGGAAGGAACATCACTCCTAATCAGCACGCTCTGGCGGAACGTTTTATCCTTCTCGATAATTTTTACAATAATGCTCCGGTGAGCGGTGAAGGCTGGGTGTGGTGTACCCAAAGCATTGCGAGCGCGTTCACAATAAAAATGATCCCTTATGTCTATCAGCTTTCACTTGCGACATATCAGTTAAATTACGCTTATGAAGGGCAGGTGAACGGCTATATAACCGGCGGCTTCCCGGCTTTAGATCAGGATGGGAACTGGCTTTCATCAACGCACGAAGCGGCGGTAAGCATTCCGAACGTTAGCGAATCACCTAATGGATATATCTGGGACGGCGTAAGAAATGCAGGTCTAACTTACCGAAACTACGGATTCTTTCTCTCCAGCGGAGCATCTGTTGCCGGCATTTCAGTCCCCGATAATTATCCAACTGTTGCGGGTGTTTCTCCTCCGGGGCATATCCCGACTCCAGACGGGCAGACAGCAGGATACAGCGACTACGACTTTCGCAAGTTCGAATTCAATTTCGCCGACAGCGACGCCTGGTTGAAGTATGGTTTTGATGCCACTTCTTTAGGCCTTACTACCGGAAATCCTCCTGGCTATTATGCTTCGCCAAATTCGCCCGTGCAAGCTCAACCCAGTCGTTTTTCAGAGTGGAACCGCGAGTTCACCGAGATGTTGAAGCAAGATCCATCCGGCAACAGCGTTCCAGCCTTCATGACAGTGCGTTTCGGGCGTGATCATACCATGGGATTGAACCCAGGGTTTGGCTCTCCGCAAGCAATGATGGCCGACAACGACTATGCCGTTGGCGAACTGGTCGAAGCGGTGAGCAAAAGCTCTATCTGGAAAAGTACGGTGATCTTCATTATAGAAGACGATGCTCAATTCAGCAACGATCACATTGATTCCCATCGTTCCTTTGCCCAGGTGATAAGCCCCTGGATTAAAACCTCGACCGTGGACTCTCGTTTTTATGATACTAACAGCGTGCTCAAAAGTATAGAGCTTCTGCTTGGACTTTCTCCCATGAGCCAGTACGATCATTTCGCCAACCCCATTATGGGCGGTTGGGACTTAAGCCCAAATAATAATAAAGCATACACCGCCATTTTGCCATCGAAAGACATTGTCGGCGACGTGAACCCAAGTATAACGTCGTATGAATTAAATGATCCGCGTCGTCGTCTGGCCTTACTCTCAAGCAAGATGAACTGGAGCGTTGCCGATGCCGCTCCCTACAACGTCCTCAACGAGATTCTCTGGAAAGATGCGAAGGGGGCAACATCAAAGATGCCCGAGCTTAAGGTTAGTAAACTAGTTCTTCCAGCAGATCTGCAGGCGGTACAATCCGACGACGATGATGATTAGTTGAAGTCCAAAACCCTTGTCTAACTGCTTGCTGAAATAGATTCGACGGGATTTCTTTGTGGGCGGTCTGTAACGATTACTCTGGATTCGGATACAAAGAAGGGTCTAATGGGAGAGGGTCTGGTGGACTATATTCTGTTTTTGGGACATTGAATATCTTGAGCGAGGGATCGCCCAGTAGAACATTGTTGGCATTAAGATATGCAAAGATTGTTTTATTGTTCCCGTAAAATGCCTCTCCAACTGTGTACCCGTGGGCAAGATATTGATAAAATACGTACTGATTTAACAACTGGGCAACTACAGCGGGTCCTTTTTCTGCTCGACTCATATCTTCCATAAAAACATCGGGGTACTCTGCAAAAGCCCCTGTTACACATCCTAAAATGCCCATAAGAGGAAAGCTATTTTGGAAATATTTAGTATATGCTTTGCTAATAGCCATGTTGCCTTCTGAACTTCCATGAAATAGCATCATTGCAGCGACATAGGGATCAGTTTTTAAAATACTATCACGCGCATTCTTCATTTGAGTGGTGTCACTAGCCATTGAGGTATCGGGAGTATCATAGGAATTTATATTATAGCTGAACAAGCCTGAAAGGGAACAATTGACGGCACTAACAGGATTTGTAAAAAAATTATTATTAGTATCAAAACCGACATTATTAAATTCTTTCTTTGCGTCGTTTATATCGCAAAATCCTTTCTCCGGGATTAAAGGCTTATATACATAATCGCTAAAATAGGTGGCCATGTGAAAATTGATCGTTTTTTTGATGATATTCTCGAGCTGTTCATTGGTTCTTGCTGAAAATCTTCCAACGATGGCTTCAAACTTGAAGTTATTTTGAACAAACTGGTCAAAACATTCATCAAGGTTCCATGATTGTTCGTCAGCCAATATAAAATCACCAAAGATGACCATCTGGCCGGTCGATTCAACCACGGAAGAAGGATTATCATCTTTAAATTTGCAATACTTGGCAGGATAATAGCCGGTTGGGACATTCCATGATGTTGCCAGATCAAATAGTGACTGTGGGGGTTCGGTAATGTGCATCTGATAGTACGATCCTGTATACTGGCTAAAACTGTCGGCGTCCGCATCTCCAACTAACAGGAAATATTTTGTGTTCTTGGTTTTTCTTAGATCATGGATAGTTTTTTTCAGTTTAAAAGCAACATTTTGTCCATCTTTAAATTTATCTATCCAGTCAACCGTAAAAACTCCTACACTAAATCCATTATCACTCTTCCACTTTATAAAATCATTCAGCGTGTCTAGAAATAACGGCCTCGTTATTATCACATAATTAAGATTACTATTCTTATCACATTCACTATTCAGACAGGCATATTTGCCATAGGACATTATGGTGGTCGTCACAAATATGTCCTTATCAAAGAGATGAACATCGCCTTCTTCAGTGGCGGTGGTTTCAATTTTTAAATGATGATGTCCCGGTACTAGAGATAGGTCTTTATAACATCCTGATCCTGTTATCTTGCAATCGACTAATGCACCGTCATCAACAGCGACTCTGACCGTCTTGACGTCAAAGGTGGGAGATATATTTACTGTCATCCCATTCGGATAAGGCATTAAGTATCCACCATCGTCATCTAACTGTAGGCCTGTGATGGTAATATCTCGATATTCGTAGGCAAACGAAATACTATCAAATGGTTTTTCAAAATTAAGAGAACAAGTAATGTTGCCTTTTTCTAAATCAACCATGTATAGAAAGTCGTATTCAGCATGTCCTTTGTTTAACCCCCCAGACAATAATTTTCCCGCCGGTAGTTCTAACTCATATTTATTTTCACTCAGTCTTATTGCGTATAAGCCTAGATTGCTAAGGTAAAAATGTTCTCCAATTTGCCCAAGTTTATCTTCGGAAAGACGCTGAAAATCAGATTTAATAATATCATCTGAATAGAAAATAACTTTTGCGTACAGTGGTGCATTTATTAATGGTGATGCATACATTAGTTTTATATCGCCTAGCTGAACACATGCTTCTTGCGAGTCTGTTATGCTCTTAGCATTAATCTGGCGCCCAGTTGCGCTTTTTGCCAGATCCCGATAAAATACGTTGCTAAAATTTATTTTAGGAATTTTTGGTTTATACCCAAAATAGGATTTTACATCATTGAACATGCTACCGAACCAGCTTCGTTGAATAGCTGGGGATGTCGAAGATGCACTAGAGTCAGAGAATACCCCAGAGGATAACATGGAGCTAAACATTAGAACACAAACGATACATAACCATCTTCTGTTTCTCATAACAATGCCCATAATATACCCTAAGAACTATAAGAGCAAGTTTGATGCCACACTTAACGTCGATTCAACTTTTTTAACCTATTGATATAATTGAACGTTGTGATTGATAGGATAGGGCTTGCTTATCAGAATGATTTTTGAAGAGCTTTTTTTGACGCTGCCCTTTTTATCATATTCAGATTGGATAGATCCAATGAATGGCAACGCTACAATCTACCTTTCTATAGGGGCCAAGAAAAACAGGCAAGACAACGCATCTCTTGGAAAGATTTTCTAAAAATGCTTTGGGAGGGAGAGGTGGTATAGTTAACCCTTTAAAATTTAGCTATATTTTTTTCCACGATCAGCCCAGGTGTTAATGCCACACGCCTTTTTTATTCACTTTAGCCGTTTGCCATGCTATCTTCGCCATCGTTATGGTCATGCACATCACGGAAAAGCCCGAGATAAAACTTAAAGGGGCGATAATAATCTCTTTCGCGGTAAGCGTGGCGCTTCTTTTTGTAAAGTTCGCCGCCTATGCATTAACCGGATCTGCAGCGATCCTTTCAGATGCCACCGAATCTATCGTGAACGTTATAGCCGCGGCGTTTGCTTTTTACAGCCTTAAGGTTTCGATGAAGCCGCCGGACGACCAACATCCGTACGGCCACGGTAAGGCGGAGTTCTTTTCAGCGGCGTTCGAAGGCGGTGCGATAATCGTTGCAGCGCTTTGGATCATTTATAAATCCGTATATGAGCTGGCGACGGGGCCGACGTTTCACGAGCTCGGCGTAGGTATCTGGCTCATCATTTTTTCAATAACGGCAAATGCGGTACTCGGCACTTTTCTAATAAGAAAAGGGCGGCAGAATGCCAACCTTATCTTAGAGGCGGACGGAAAACATGTCTTAACCGATGTGGCGACGAGCGCGGGCATCGTTGCGGGCCTGGTACTTATGTATTTCACGAACTGGTTCTGGCTCGATGCGATTATAGCCATTGTTATGGCAGCGGTAATTGTCAGGACGGGATGGAATCTTTTGAAGACGGCAGGTACGGGGATGATGGATGCCAAGTGCCCGGAAGACGATGCAAAGATAAAGTTGGTTCTCGATTCTCAACAATTCAGAGAGGTTTGCGGTTATCATAAACTGCGGCATAGGCACAGCGGCGGGATGCATTTCGTAGATTTTCATTTGATATTCCCACGGGAAACAAGCGTAGCCCAAGCACATGCGGTCGCGACAGCAATTGAAGCGGCAATTGCGTCGTCGTTAGGCGATGCAGGTGTTATGGCGCATATCGAACCGTGCAAGAGAATCGATTGCCCGAATTGCAAGAATAGAGAACCGAAGCAGGATTAAAATACCCTATCCAAAACGAAACAGATATTTCCGCGTATCGGTTTAACCAGCGCGGCCGGGATGTTTGGATTTGCCCCCAATATCTGTTCCACCATCTTCGACTTGTCTTTTCCTGATACGAAGAAGATAACGTTCGCCGCTTCGTTTATGGTGCGAAGTGTTAGTGTGATCCGGCCGTGTCTTGCGCTTTGATTGTGAACTTCGGCGGCAATGTGGTCCCGTTCATTTAAAACGGGATCGCCCGGAAAGAGAGAAGCGGTGTGCCCATCGGCGCCAATCCCTAAAAGGATCAGATCGAACCTTGGAAATTGTTCCGGTCTTAATTTAAAGACCTTTTGTATCTCTTCTTCGTAGGTATTCGCTAGAATCGCTGTATGAACGTTTTCGCGCGGAATGTTAATTTTTTTTAAGAGTACGCTATCGATCACCCCAAAATTGCTGTCCGGATGATCTTGCGGCACCATTCGTTCGTCCGCCAAGAAGACATGTGTCTTGCTCCAATCGATGTTATTCTTCCGTATGCCGAGCTTTTTATATAGAGGGATGGGCGTCTTCCCACCTGATAGCGCTATCGTGCATATTCCCCGCTCTCGAATAGCGCTTACAGATATCTTCGCCAATTTTTTTATAATAAAATCGATCGCTAAATTTTGATCGCCAAAGTGTTCTATAACTCGTGCCATTTTCTTCCATCTCTCTCCATTAAAGCGTCGGCCTCTTTTGGGCCCCACGTTCCGGCATCGTAATTCGGGAAGTCGGGCCGTGGTGTCTTGTCCCAAAAGTTTATTATTGGATCGACTATCGACCACATCGTTTCTATCGCATCTTGCCTTGCAAAAAGCATCGTGTCGCCCATTATACAGTCGATAAGCAGCCTAGCGTACGGAGGATACTGCTTGGTGTTGAATTCCTTTTCGTAATTGAACTTAAGCATCGTCGATTTAAGATAGCCTTCTATCCCCGGCGTCTTTACGTTTATGCTTAGGTCGATCTCTTCAGAGGGCTGGATGTTCAGGATAAGTTCGTTCGGTAGCGCAGACGCTCTTTTTTCGAAGAGCTTCAGAGGAGGCTGCCTGAACTGGACGCGGACCTCGCTGGCCCTTCCTGCCATTCGTTTTCCCGCGCGAACGTAGAACGGAACCTCGGACCATCTCCAGTTGTCGATGAAGAATTTTCCGGCAAAATATGTCGGAACGACAGATCTTTTATCCACGCGTTCTTCTTCTCTATAACCGCAAACAGGCTCGCCATTTATTTTTCCAGGTCCATATTGGCCCAAGACCGTGAACTTACGGATGTTCTCGTCGTCCATTGGCCTTATAGCCTTAAGGAGCGTCCACTTTTCGTCTCTTACCGCATCGGATGCAAGATTTGCCGGCGGCTCCATGCCGACGAGCGCGATCAGTTGCAGCATATGGTTCTGAATGATGTCCCGAATAACTCCCGCCTGCTCGTAAAATGGCCCGCGTTTTTCTATCCCAATATCTTCGGCGACCGTTATCTGAACGTGGTCCACATAGTTCCTGTTCCAAAGCGGCTCGAATATGCTGTTCCCAAAACGGAAGAAGGTTAAATTCTGAACGGTGTCCTTGCCAAGATAATGGTCTATCCGGTAGATCTGTTTTTCGGTGAAGGATTTAAGTATCAGATCGTTCAGCTTTGCAGCCGACGCCTTATCGTTCCCAAACGGTTTTTCAACGATTATCTTACTATTAATCTTTTCGACACACAGCTGCTTTGCGTTCAAGTGTTCAACGATAGGGCCGACGAGGTCGGGGATGGTGGCTAGATAATAGATAACGTTTGGCTCGTTCTTTTTGGAAGCATATGTTCCATTGATATGGGTACAAAGTTCTTTGTAAATATCTTCCTGTCTTAGGTCTCCCGATCGATACGTGACATGCCTTAAAAAATTGGTGCATTTATTTTCATCGAACTTTTCCGGCAGGTTCTTTTTTATCGCGCCCTTTACCATCTCTGCATATTCTTCGTTCGTATATTTTGTGGTACCAATCCCAACGATCGAGAAGTCGTCGGAGAAGTCCCCTTCGCTGAAGAGGAAGTATAGTGTTGGCAGGAGCTTCTTCTGGCTAAGATCGCCGGTTCCGCCGAATATTATCATCGTGAAATGTTTGCGCATGGTTCACCTTTCTTTGCGGACGGCATGTCCGCCGAATTCGTTCCGAAGCGCCGCGATTACCTTGGCGGCAAACGATTCTTCCTGCCGCGAACGAATTCGCTCGAGTAGCGACGTTGTAATGACCGGCGCGGTGACGTTCAGTTCGAGCGCCTCTTCAACTGTCCAGCGGCCCTCGCCAGAATCTTCTACGTAACCTTTTATCGAAGCAAGGTTTGGATCTTTCTTAAACGCATCTTCGGCAAGCTCCAGCAACCATGAACGCACGACGCTGCCGCGGTTCCAGAGCTTAGATATGCGTGCCAAGTCCAAAGAATATTCCTTTTTTGCGTTTAGGATCTGAAAACCTTCGGCATATGCCTGAAGCATTCCATATTCTATCCCGTTGTGAACCATCTTAACGAAATGGCCGGCGCCGCTTGGGCCCACATGCTGGTAGCCGTCCTGTGGCGCGAGCGATTTAAATATTGGATCTAGTCTTGATACCGCCGACTTTTCGCCGCCGATCATAAGGCAATAACCGTTTTCAAGCCCCCAAATCCCGCCGCTGGTGCCGACGTCTATAAAGTCTATTCCCTTTTCTTTTAGTTTCGTACAAAGCCGAATAGAATCTTTGTAGAATGAATTTCCGCCGTCGATGATCGTGTCGCCGCTTTTCATTAGCTTTGATATGTTTTCGATGGCCTCTTCCGTTGGGCCGCCTGCAGGTACCATGACCCAAACTGAACGCGGTGAGGGCAGGCTATCCACCAGCGCTTTTAATGAACTGGCGGTAGTTGCCCCTTTTTTTGCAACGTTTTCCCGTGCGCTCGCGTTTAGGTCGAACGCCACGATATCGTGTTTGTTCTGGAGTAGGCGCTCCACCATGTTCGCGCCCATTTTGCCTAGCCCCACAAATCCAATCTTCATAATGACACCCCCGTTTTGGCGAACTTTATATCGACGGGGCAAAAAAAACAATCGAATAGGAAGGATTTTTGTCTAGCCAAGCGCGGCCCGAGTGGGATATGTGACCCCCCATGTCGGTAATTTTAAGCTGCACAGAACTCAAGAAGGCTTATGGCGCCAGGCCGCTATTTGACGGCATCAGCTTTGCAATAGATTCAGGCGAAAGAATAGGGCTTATCGGCCCCAATGGCGCCGGTAAATCGACGCTTTTAAATATCATTGCAGGTGAAGACACCGCAGACGATGGGATCGTTTCACGCCAGCGAGGGCTTCGAGTCGGAATGCTTAGCCAGGTCCCCGTATTCGCGCCAGATGCTACCGTTGAATCCGCCATTATGGAAGGCGTTCAGGGAATTCACGATTGGGCGCATATCTCCCGCGTACATGAATATATGTCGCGCCTATCTTTAGATGGCCGAAGGGGTGTTGGCGGCGATACGAAAGTTTCGATATTGTCCGGCGGCTGGAAGAAGCGCGTTGCCTTGGCTCGCCTCCTTGTTGGCGACCACGACCTTGTCCTTTTAGACGAACCTACGAACCATTAAGACGTTGAAAGCATCTTATGCCTCGAAGATATTTTGTCCGATTCACACTTTGCTACGGTGACCGTTACCCACGACCGACTTTTCTTGCAGCGCGTTTCAAATAGAATTTGGGAGCTGGATAGGCGAAACCCGGGCGGGCTCTTAAGTGTCGATGGCAGTTATGCAGATTACCTTGAAACCAAAGAACAGCTTGTTGCGGGCCAGGCAAAGCAAGAGCTAACGCTTAAGAACACGTTGAGAAGAGAAACGGAATGGTTGCGGCGCGGCGCTAAAGCTAGAAGCACCAAACAATATGCGCGCATTAAGCAGGCAGGAGTGCTTAAACAGGAAGTAGAAGAATTAGAATTTCGAAATACCGCGTGGACCGCAAAGCTCGATTTTTACGCCAGCGAAAAGAATCCCAAGAAATTGATCGAGGCAAAGGGGATCGCAAAATCCTACGATGGCAAATGCCTCTTTAAAGACATAGACCTTCTAATTACGCCAGGGCTGCGTCTAGGTCTTTTGGGCGCAAACGGTTGCGGCAAGACGACGTTGATACGCGCGCTTGTTGGGCAGGAAGAGCCGGATAGCGGCACCGTGGCTCGCTCGGACCAGCTGCAGATCGTTTATTTTGAGCAGGCGAGAGAAACGCTCGATCCAAATCTAACCGTTGCGCAAACAATATCTCCTGCCGGAGATCACGTAAAATATCGCGGAAACTATATCCATCTGCGGAGCTATTTAGATCGTTTCAATTTTAGCCAGCAGCAGATGAATATGGAAGTTCGCCGCCTGTCTGGTGGTGAACAGAGCAGGCTATTGATCGCCAGGCTCATGCTGCAAGAGGCGAACGTTTTAATTTTAGATGAGCCGACGAACGATCTGGACATGTCAACGCTCGAAGTTCTGGAACAGTGCCTGTTGGAATTCCCTGGCGCGGTTATCTTGGTCACGCACGATCGTTACTTTTTGGACCAGGTCGCAAATAAACTGCTTGCGTTCGGCGAACCTGATGGCCCTAACGCCGGAAAGATCGTGCCATTTGCAAGCTTAGAGCAGTGGGAGCGGGCATTTACGTATGAGCAGGCTTTACCGCCCAAGAAAGCCGCGGAAGCGCCGCGCCGGGAACCGTCGAAACGCAAACTTAGCTTCAAAGAACAATTTGAGTTCGATCATATAGAAGAAAAGATCCATGAGTCCGAAGGTTTGGTCGAAAAACTGCGGGAAGAAAGTTTCTTGCCAGAAGTCGCAAGTAATGCTACGCGCCTGGCGGAAATAATGCCGGAGATTGCAAGGCTTGAAACGGAGATAGACCGCCTATTTAAGCGCTGGGCCGAACTTGAAAGCATGTTAAAATAAAAGGAGAAGTTGGACTTATGGCAAATGAAGAGAGTGAGTCAAAGCAGGTAATATTTTCGATGCATCAGGTCAGCCGCGTGCATCCTCCCAAGAAGCAGGTGCTCAAGGATATTTCGCTAGGCTTTTATTACGGCGCAAAGATCGGCGTGTTGGGGCTTAACGGGAGCGGCAAAAGCTCGCTACTTAAGATCATCGCGGGCTTAGACGACGGTTATACCGGTGAGGTCCATTTTTCAAAAGATTACACAATAGGCCTTTTGGAACAGGAACCAGCGCTCGATCCAAAGAAAACGGTGAAAGAAACGGTCTCCGAGGGAGTTCAGGAGATAGTCGATCTATTGAAAGAGTTCGAAGATATCAATAACTCGTTTGCGAATCCAATGTCGGATGATGAAATGACAAAGACCTTGGATCGTCAGGCAAAAGTTCAGGAAAGACTCGAACATGCCGATGCCTGGAATCTGGATAGCAGGCTAGCCCTTGCCATGGACGCGCTTCGCTGCCCGGCGGATGATGCACTGATAGAAAAATTATCCGGTGGTGAGAAGCGCCGCGTGGCGCTTTGCCGCCTGCTCCTGAAAGAGCCGGATGTTTTACTCTTAGACGAACCGACGAACCATTTGGATGCGGAAACCGTCTGGTGGCTTGAACGCCATCTGCAAGAATATAAAGGGACAGTAATAGCCGTTACCCACGACCGTTACTTTTTAGATAACGTTGCCGGTTGGATACTTGAACTGGATCGCGGCTACGGAATTCCTTGGAAGGGCAATTATTCTTCATGGCTGCAGCAAAAAGAAGAACGGCTTGCACGAGAAGAGCGAAGCGACCAGAAGCGCGTTAGAACGCTCGAGCGAGAACTTGAATGGATCCATCAATCGCCGTCGGCCAGGCGCGCAAAGAGCAAGGCGCGCATCACGAATTACGAAAACCTGCTTAAGCAAGATAGGGACAGGTTAGACGAAGATATCGAAATATATATTCCACCGGGGCCTCGCCTTGGAGAGCTGGTCATCGAGGCCAAAGATGTTTCAAAGGCATATGGCGATAATCTTCTCTTTGAGAACATGAACTTTTCGCTGCCACAGGGCGGCATCGTCGGCGTCATAGGGCCAAACGGAGCCGGCAAGACAACGCTCTTCAGGATGATAATGGGTTTAGAAAAGTCGGATAGTGGCATGTTTAGGATAGGTGAGACGGTAAAGTTAGGCTACGTTCAGCAAGATCGTTTTGCACCTGATGACGACCGAACCGTTTGGGAATGTATATCCGGCGGCTCGGAGGTCGTAACGCTTGGTAATCGCGATGTGAACTCCCGCGCATATGTGGCCAAGTTCAATTTTTCCGGGACCGATCAGCAGAAGCAGATCAAGATATTGTCGGGCGGAGAAAGAAACCGTGTTCACCTTGCAATGACATTAAAAGATGCCGGCAACGTCCTGCTCCTCGATGAACCGACTAACGATCTAGATGTGAACACGCTGCGCGCACTTGAAGTGGCGCTGGAAAATTTTGCCGGTTGCGCCGTTATCATCAGCCACGATAGATGGTTCCTGGATAGAATAGCCACGCATATTTTGGCGTTCGAAGGGGAATCGCAGGCGGTTTGGTTTGAAGGCAACTTTGCCGACTACGAAGCCGACCGCGTTCGCCGCTTTGGAGACGCCGCAAAAGACGTTCACCGCATTAAATATAAAAAATTAAAAAGAGGATAAATAAGTGCCAAACGATGTCTTTGAAATTCACACGGCGACGCGTAAAGAGATGGACCTCATTATGCAATGGGCGGCCAAAGAGGGCTGGAACCCGGGCCTAGACGATGCCGGAATGTTCTATCAGGCGGACCCAAACGGTTTTTTTATGGCAACGGTGAACGGCGAACCTTCAGGCGCTATTTCGGCCGTTGCATACGACGGCAGTTACGGATTTATCGGCCTATACATAGTTCGGCCAAAGTTCAGAGGCAAAGGCTATGGCGTCAAGTTGGGTGAACATGCGATGAAATATTTAGGCGGCCGCAATATTGGCTTGGATGGAGTTATTGCAGAGCAGTCTAATTATGAAACGGCGGGATTTAAACGGGCTTATCGCAATATCCGTTTTGAGTGTAAGTTGGACGGAACTTTTTCGAACGACGTTATCGACCTATCTAAGGTTTCATTTAAAAAGGTCGTGGCTTACGACGAAAAATGTTTTCAAGCTTCACGGCCCGCCTTCTTGAAGAATTGGGTTAGGCAAGATAAAGGCGAGGCGCTTGGAATAATTAAAGGCGGTAAGCTTGCCGGTTACGGGGTCGTGCGCG
>CAIPVD010000071.1 GCA_903868375.1 uncultured delta proteobacterium | reverse complement strand
GCGGCATTTTTTAACTTTGCTGCATTCTGTTTGGGCTACGTCATCCCTTCCGTTTTTGGGCTTCACGTCGCAACAACTATCGGTAAGGGAATAATCGATCCGACGATAGTCGATTCATTTGTTATCTTATCTGCCCTAGTCGGCGCTGTCATATGGGATCTGCTTACCTGGTGGTGGGGGCTCCCAACATCTTCTTCTCATGCACTTATCGGCGGCCTTGTCGGTGCGGCAATTGCAAAAACAAGCGGCGTAACCGTACTTGTATGGTCGGGCCTTATCAAGGTCGTTGCTTTCATTTTAATAGCCCCGCTTATTGGTACCGTCTTGGGTTTCATATTCGCCGTGCTTTTGAATTTCATCTTTGCCAGGAGCAATCCAACCAGGGTCGATACATATTTTAGAAAGTTTCAGTTAGTGAGCGCCGCTCTTTATAGCTTAGGCCACGGTGGCAACGATGCGCAAAAAACGATGGGCATAATCGCCATTCTTCTTTTTTCACACGGCTACATAGGATCGCAGTTCCATGTGCCGTTCTGGGTGGTATTATCGTGTTACACGGTAATAGCCCTAGGCACAATGTTCGGGGGCTGGCGTATTATTAAAACAATGGGAATGAAGATAACGGAGTTAAAACCTGCCGGAGGTTTTTGCGCCGAGTCTGCAGCCGCTGCAACATTATTTACCGCAACGGCGTTGGGCGTTCCTGTTTCTACAACTCATACCATAACTGGCGCCATCATCGGTGTCGGCTCGACTCATGGACTTGGAACCGTTCGTTGGTCGGTAGCCACACGGATCGTTTGGGCGTGGATACTCACAATACCCGCCGCCGCGATCATCGCCATGCTTTCATATCACATCTGTAAATTATTTTAATTCCACAGAACCACGGCGCCATTTTTTGGCCACGAACACACTATAAACGATTAGGCATATTACGCCACCAGATGCTATCGTCGGACCAACGCCTACGATAGACGCCACGTGCCCTGCAAGAATGCTTCCGACCGGCGTTAGCCCAAAGAAAGTTACGGTGAAGATGCTCATGATCCGGCCCCTAGATTCAGGCGGAGAATAGAGCTGCAGGATCGTGTTCGTACCGGCGACGACAAGATAACCGGAGAGCCCTATTACCATTAGCACTGGCAAGGCGGTAATAAGGGTTGGGATGAAAGCCAGCGCAACAAGCCCCACACCAGAGATGCCAAGCGCCACCTTTATCACCCTGATCAGACCTTCGTTTTCTTTCCTTAAGGCAAGGCCAGCCGCACCGATCAATGCGCCAAGGCCTGCCGCGCTCATTGCAATGCCAAGTTCGCGAGCGGAACCGCCAAAGCGGACGCTTACAATTTGCGGTAACAACACGATATAAGGCATCGCGGCAAAACTCAATACCGCCATGATCGCCAGGGGTACCCATATCTCTCTGGTTCGCCTTGCGAGCTGCATTCCTTCGGCGATAGACTCCTTAACGGAATGGCCGCTCTCTATCACTTGAGGATAAAGTTCTTCCTTGTTCATTAGCAGTAAGCTTGCAAGCACACATAGAAAACTAATGGCATTGATAACGAAACATGTGCCTTCGCCAAATATTGCGATTATAAAACCTGCTGCCACGGGGCCCAATACGCGAGAGCCATGAACTATAGATGAATTCAGGGCGACGGCATTGGATATGTCTTCGCGTCCGACCATATCCATAAGAAACGACTGCCTCGTTGGAAAATCGAACGCCATTATAAAACCCATGAAGAGCGATAACAATAATATCCAGTAAATGTTGACCGTACCTGTAAGCGTCAGCACTGCAAGAATGGTCGCCTGAAGCATGGCTATCGATTGGATAACTATCACCATTGTGTGCCGCCTGGCACGATCCGCAATGACGCCGGCCAAAAGGCCGAACACAAGAATGGGGATCTGCGCGGCAAAGCCTACCGCTCCAAGCCAGAACGTAGAGTGCGTTAGCTTCCAAACGAGCCAGCTGACCGCCGTTCCTTGCATCCACGAGCCGAGAAGCGACGCCCCCTGGCCAAAGAAGAAGAGCTTAAAGTTGCGATGTTTTAGCGATCTAATAAGTTGCACGGTGCGATAATAATTGCGCGGGGGCAAATAGTAAACGATTATTGTCTGATTTTTTTATAATTTCTTGCGAGTTCCAGGAATATTTCGATATCTCGGTCCAAGTTCTGCTGCGTCCCCTCGAAATAGAATACCTTCATCGGGAAATTGCCAAGGTCGCCGCTTATCTTTGGGAATACAGCTTCCGACACTATCTCGTTCATACATGCGAACGAGCTTATATTCACTATGCCGGATGCGCCCTTTTTCTGCATATATATGGCACCGGCCGCTGAAAGCGTCATCTCGCCCAGCGAACCGTACCATGGAAGATATGGAAGGCTCAATTTCAGAAGGTCATTCACGGAACATTCTTCTCTTCCGACAAATTCCTTTTTGAACGGTCTTAATAATGCATGTTCTTCTCTCGTTAGAATGTATCGTTTAATAACGGCGTTCAGGTATTTCTTCGTGAACCTCTTTCCCTCGGAGGTAAGCCGCCTTATTTCGTCGGCGTTCGTATATAATATCCATTCGGAAATTCCTACGAGCCAGCCTTCGGCGCCATGCTGCTCGAACTTTCTTACGATGTCTTCGTTCGAAAAGGTGTTGAGCCTGCAAAATATCTCGCCGACAAATCCTATCAGAGGGAAACTTCCTTTTTTGTGGACCGGTATGTTATTGAAACGTTCGCGCGCAACCTTCAAACATGCTGCGAGTTCTTTGCGCTGTAACTTTAGGCTCTTCGCGGGCTTTTCTAAAACGCGGCACACCTCATCGACCGATTTCCTAAACACGGCATCCGTATCGCCGAAGTTCTGTTCATATGGCCTTGTCATTAAAAGCAATTTCCGCAAAATATCGGATGCAACAATGCCACGCCATGCGGTTAGCTGAAATCCGATCCCAAAACCGCCATAGGCGTTATCGCTCGTCAAAGAAAAGACCGGGACATCTTTGTAGCCAAGCCCGTCCAATGTTTTTCTAAAGAACTCCGCATATTGGCCGAACCTACATGGCCCACCCGCCTTTGCCATAAAGAACGCCGCGTTTTCCGGCTTTGCAATACCCTTGTCCAGGATGGACAGAAAATCCCCCAAAGTTACGCGCGTTGGATAGCATTCGTCGCCAGACGTGCATTTTCCGCCAAGCGCGTTCGAATGCGCATCTGATGGTGGAACGACGTCCGAACTAATCCCTTGAGAGCGAAACGCCGCGGCAAGCGTCCTTGCCCCCGCGTAGTCCATCTCCGGGAAATATAATGTTCTACCTTGAAGTTCCTTCATAAGTTTAAATCTCAAATTTCAAGCACCAAATTACAAATAATATTCAAATTCCAATCAATCAAATACTGAAACACCTCTGTTTTGGTCATTGGTCCTTTGATGCTTGTGATTTATCTGGGATTTGTCATTTGATAATTGGTGCTTTACGTTAGTCTTCAATAGTCCCTTACTGTCCAAATAAGCCTCTATCCGCGTTACCATCCCAGCATCGTTTGCATGCTCATCGAATTGCAATGTTAAATACGGCTTGCCGCTCGACCATGTAGTGAAATGCTTGATGAAGGAATCTGGCCCGCACTTAAAATTGGTTACATAAATGACGTGAAGGTTAGACATCGCGGACGTGAACTTTGCGGCGGCGATAAGTTTTTTTCCATAGCTCCAGAACATGTTCGAGCATGTATCGCCTATATCGACATCGTCTAGCGGCAGACAATCGAACGGTATAACATTTATTCCGTAATGTCCCGCAAGCTTCGTCGGCAGGTTCAGATTGGCGCCTGTATCATATATATTGTACGGCCTGCCTATCAGTACAACGCCGCTTTCGCCAGACGCCTTCAATTCCGCAAGCGCTGCCGCGCCAAGCTCCTTCATTTTCGCCTGGAATAGATCTTGCGCAGAATATGCAGCTGCAACCGCCTCTTTATTTTCTTTGTTCGTGCGCCCAAATTTATGTGCGGTTTCTCTTAAACAACCTGCTAAAAAATCCTTGCCGTGCTGAAATTGAACGGTCGGCGAAAGAATGCTTATCCCTTCGAATGACTTAGCCGCACGAACGACGAACGGAAGCGTCTGGTGCCATGGGCAGAGATAGAAATGCGTGTCCTGATTTGCACCCCACGGTTCGCTATTGATAACGTTCGGCAGCCATATATGATCGACGCCTTTGTCTATCAGATTCTTCACGTGCCCATGCGCCAGCTTTATCGGATAGCAGGGTTCGGCAACGGTCAGTTCAAGGCTGTCGTGTGCAATGGATTTATTAGTTTCGTCGCTCACCACAACTTCGCAGCCAAGCGCCTGAAAGTATGCGGACCAGAAAGGGAAACGGTCGAAGTAGAACATTGCGCGGGGGATGCCGACCCGAGTTCCTGGGTGCCTGGGTTCATGGGTTCCTGGGTTC
>CAIPVD010000070.1 GCA_903868375.1 uncultured delta proteobacterium | reverse complement strand
TCGATCGTGAAATCGACGTGCCCGGGGGTGTCGATAATATTGATCTGGTGGCCATCCCACTGGCAAGTTGTAGCGGCAGATGTGATTGTGATACCACGTTCTTGTTCCTGCTCCATCCAATCCATAACGGCTGCGCCGTCGTGAACTTCGCCGATCTTGTAGGTCTTGCCGGTATAGAAAAGTACGCGTTCGGACACGGTGGTCTTACCCGCATCAATATGGGCCATAATGCCGATATTGCGCATTTTCTGGAGTTTTTGTGCTTCTTTCGGGTCCATAATTCCTTAATTCCCTTTTTTGAATACAAAAAAAGCTGGTCAAAGTCCCTTAACTAAAGCTTTGGCCAGCCTTCAAGGTACCTCTTTAATTTAAACGCCAACTAAATGTTCCCGCACCTATTAACAACCGCGGGCGCTCGCTTTTCACCACTATCGGCGGCGTAAGCCAAGAGTGGCACAAGACAAGCAGTTTTTTTAGAACCTAAAGTGCGCAAAGGCCTTGTTCGCTTCGGCCATCTTGTGCACGTCTTCACGTTTCTTAACGGCTGAACCCTTATTTTCAAAGGCTTCGCCGATCTCACCGGCAATGCGTTGCTGCATCGTCTTCTCGCCTCTTGCCGCCGCTGCCGTAATGAGCCAGCGCAGTCCAAGAGAGAGTTTTCTGTCGGGGCGGACTTCCATTGGAACCTGATAATTTGCGCCACCGACACGGGTCGATTTCACTTCAACAAGCGGCTTGATATTTTCCAAGGCCTGCTTGAATATCTTTAATGGCTCGTCCTTCTTCTGTTCCTGAATGATATCGAACGCTCCATAAACGATCTTTTCCGCTACCGCCTTCTTGCCGCCGTACATGATACGGTTGATGAACATTGCAACGATCTTGTCGCTGAATTTCGGATCGGCAATTACGTCTCTCTTTAATGATGCTCTTTTTCTTCTCGGCATAAAAAACGTTACCTCTGTTTATTTCGGCCTCTTTGCGCCGTATTTTGACCTACTCTGTTTTCTCTTTTCAACGCCCATTGAATCGAGCGTTCCACGTACGATGTGGTAACGAACACCAGGGAGATCTTTCACACGGCCGCCTCTTACGAGAACGACCGAGTGTTCCTGAAGGTTGTGACCTTCGCCTGGAATGTAACCAGTCACTTCTATCCCGTTCGTAAGTCTGATACGAGCGACTTTTCTAAGGGCCGAGTTCGGCTTCTTAGGTGTCGTCGTGTAAACTCTTACACAAACGCCGCGCTTCTGTGGGCAAGACTCAAGGGCTGGAGCCGCACGCCTCCAAGAGATTTTATTTCTTCCCTGATTCACTAATTGATTCATCGTCGGCATATTTAATAGTTCCTATGTTCCTGTGTTCCTGTGTTCCTGTGTTCCTGTGTTCCTGTGTTCCTAGGTTACTATGCAACTTAGGCTACACTTCTAAAGCGCGGGGTAATTAACAAAACAGACCAAACATGTCAAGAACTTACATCGTAAAAATGTTATTTTTACGTTTTTTTTAAGTCCTGGCTTCACCCATTACATTAACTTCTGCCCCTGTAGCATCTGGAGTTGTGCCTGTAATTTCTGTACCTTTTTCTTCAAGGACCCGCGGTTTAATGTCACGGTAACGGCGCAAACCGGTGCCTGCAGGGATCGGCCTGCCCATGATAACATTCTCTTTTAATCCGTGTAGATAGTCGGCTTTTCCGCTGGATGCCGCCTCTGTTAAGACCTTTGTCGTTTCCTGGAAGCTGGCCGCCGATATGAAGCTATCCGTCGAAAGTGCCGCCTTTGTGATACCTAAAAGTATTGTTTCTGCCGTTGCCGGCTTGCCACCCTTTTTCTTGACCGCTTCGTTGGCGTCGTCGAAGGCATTTCTTTCCACCTGCTCATCGACTAAGAACATTGTGTCGCCCTGATCGATAATACGAACGTTGCGCAACATTCTTCTAACGATGACTTCGATGTGTTTATCGTTCAAGCGAACGCCCTGCAATCTGTAAACTTCCTGAATTTCATCGACCAGATATTTTGCGAGCGCTTTTTCTCCAAGCACCGCCAATATATCGTGAGGGTTAGATGAACCGTCCATCAGCGCTTCGCCGGCCTTCACGTGGTCGCCCTCGTGAACCGTGATATGTTTTCCGCGCGGAATAAGGTATTCTACTTCGCCTCCGACCGGCGGTGTAATAACGATCTTACGTTTGCCCTTTGAATCCTTACCGAACGAAACAACGCCGTCGATCTCGGAAATAACGGCGAACTCTTTCGGTTTGCGTGCTTCGAAAAGTTCAGCAACGCGAGGAAGACCGCCTGTGATATCTTTCGTCTTTGTCGTTTCGCGCGGGATCTTGGAGATAACGTCGCCTGCCTGCACGGCGTCGCCTTCAAGCACTGTGATATGTGCGCCAACCGGCAGCAGATACCTGGCTTCGCGTTCGCTGCTAGGGATCTTCATCGTCTTGCCATCGGTATCTTTTATGGAGATACGTGGACGGCTTGACGGATCCTTCGAGGTCGCAATGACCTTTTGAGATAGGCCGGTCACTTCATCGACCTGTTCCATCATCGAAGAACCTTCAACAACGTCGCCGAACTTGATAACGCCCGGGACTTCAGTCAGGATCGGCGTTGTATAAGGATCCCACTCTGCGAGGAGCTGGCCTGCCTTAACATTCTCGCCGTCTTTTATGAGTAATGTCGCGCCGTAAATAAGCCTGTACTTTTCACGTTCGCGCCCATTTTCGTCTATTACGCTAATTTCGCCGTTCCTGTTCATCACGACGAGTTTCTTTTCTCTGTTCACAACCGTATGAACGCCGTGAAACTTGACCACACCTTCGTGGCGCGTTTCAAGTGCCGACTGTTCGGCGCGCCTTGAAGCCGTACCACCGATGTGGAACGTTCTCATGGTCAGCTGCGTTCCAGGTTCACCGATCGACTGTGCAGCTATGACGCCTACCGCTTCGCCGATACTTGCCACACGCCCACGAGCCAAGTCACGTCCGTAGCACTTCGCACAAACGCCAACCTTCGTTTGACATGTAAGCACCGATCTTATTTCAACGCGTTCGATGCCCGCCTCGTCGATCTTTGCAACGTTCTCTTCATCTAATTCAGTGCCAGCCGGAACCAGCGTTTCGCCGTTCAGCGGATCCAACACATCTTTCAATGCAACACGTCCCAAGATACGATCGCCTAACTGTTCGATAATTTCGCCACCTTCAACAAGCGGCACGGCAACCATTCCGTCGAGCGTTCCGCAATCTTCTTCGGTGATCGTGTAATCCTGAACGACGTCGACCAAACGGCGCGTTAGATAACCGGAGTTGGCTGTCTTCAAAGCCGTATCTGCCAAACCTTTTCTGGCACCGTGAGTAGAAATGAAGTACTGTAACACGTTCAGGCCTTCGCGGAAGTTCGCCGTGATTGGCGTTTCGATGATTTCGCCCGATGGTTTCGCCATCAGTCCGCGCATACCGGCCAACTGTCTCATCTGCTGCGCCGAGCCTCTGGCGCCTGAATCTGCCATAACGAATATCGGGTTGAAACCTGCCTCTGCAGGTGTTCTTCCCGCTTTCATTTCTTTCATCATTTCGTTTGCTACCTGGTCGGTTGTGCCTGCCCAGATATCGACGACCTTATTATATTTTTCGCCTGCGGTAATGAGGCCGTTGACATACTGGTCTTCGACGCCTCTTACTTCTTTATATGCAGCAGCAAGAAGTTCCTGCTTCTTTGCAGGGATCTTCATATCGTCGATACAAACCGAGATACCTGCAAGGGTTGCGAACTTGTAACCGAATGTTCTAATGTGATCGGCAAGCAGCACCGTTTCTTTGTCTCCGCATAGGCGGTAGCACTGGTCTATCAAATTCGCGATCGCCTTCTTGTCCATTACCTTGTTCACATATTCTTGGAAATCTAACACCTTTGGAACTATATCATATAATAGAACGCGGCCGGCGGTCGTTTCCTGAATGCTGCCCTGAAGCCTGACTTTTATCTTTGCCTGAAGGTCTAACTCTCCTCCATCGTAAGCTATTAAAATTTCGTTTGGCGATGAGAATATCTTTCCCTCGCCCTTTGCGCCCGGACGTTCTCTCGTCATCCAATAAAGGCCTAGCACCATATCCTGCGTAGGGCCGATGATCGGCTTGCCGCTTGCAGGAGAGAGGATGTTGTTCGTCGACATCATAAGCACGCGCGCTTCTACCTGCGAATCTATGGAGAGCGGAACGTGAACGGCCATTTGGTCACCGTCGAAGTCGGCGTTGAACGCCGTGCAAACGAGCGGATGTAATTGAATGGCCTTGCCTTCGATCAACACCGGTTCGAACGCCTGGATACCTAATCTGTGAAGAGTTGGGGCGCGGTTCAGCATTACTGGATGTTCCTTAATGACCTCTTCCAACGCATCCCAAACTTCGGGGGTTTCCTTTTCAACCATGCGTCTTGCGCTCTTGATCGTAGAGACTAAACCCTTAACCTCTAATTTATGATAGATAAACGGCTTGAAAAGTTCCAAGGCCATTTTCTTTGGAAGTCCGCACTGATGCAAGCGAAGTTCCGGGCCCACAACGATGACTGAACGGCCTGAATAATCGACGCGCTTTCCAAGCAAGTTCTGACGGAAACGTCCCTGCTTTCCTTTAAGCATATCTGAAAGCGAACGAAGCGCCCTGCGAGATGGTCCTGTGAAAGGCCTTGCACGGCGGCCGTTATCGAACAACGCATCGACAGATTCCTGCAGCATGCGCTTTTCGTTCCTGATGATGATATCCGGAGCGTTAAGGTCTATAAGCCTGCGAAGGCGGTTATTTCTATTGATCACGCGCCTGTAAAGATCGTTGAGATCTGATGTTGCAAAACGCCCGCCGTCGAGCGGAACGAGCGGCCTTAGATCTGGCGGAAGCACTGGCACCACTTCGAGCATCATCCATTCTGGGCGGTTGCCGGCTTCTTTTAAATTTTCGGACAGTTTAAGCCTTCGTGAAAGTTTCTTGAGGGTCGCCTCCGACTCTGTTTTATGCAGGTCCTTGCGGAGTTTCTTGATCGACTCTTCAAGGTCGATCTTCTTAAGCATTTCTCTTATGACCTCGCCGCCCGTGCCTACCTTAAATACGGGGCCGTACTTCTCTAGCGCCTTCTGATATTTATCTTCTGTTAAGATCTCGCCCTCTGCCAGATCGGTTGAGACCGGGTTAGTGACGACATACGATTCGCAATACAAGACCCTTTCAAGCTCTTTGAGCGTGATATCGAGCAGCAAACCCAACCTACTTGGCAAGCTCTTTAAGAACCAGATGTGCGCGACAGGGGAAGCAAGTGTTATGTGCCCCATTCTCTCGCGGCGAACCTTGGATTGAATGACCTCGACACCGCACTTTTCGCAAACGATGCCTCTGTGCTTCATCCTTTTATATTTGCCGCAATTACATTCGTAGTCCTTAACGGGCCCGAATATCTTCGCGCAGAAGAGGCCGTCACGTTCCGGATTGAACGTGCGATAGTTGATCGTTTCCGGCTTTTTCACTTCGCCGTGCGACCATTCCTTGATCCGCTCCGG
>CAIPVD010000069.1 GCA_903868375.1 uncultured delta proteobacterium | reverse complement strand
CTGGAACGTGATCGTTGCAAGCGTCTGATTTTCCTGCTCAATCTTCATGTTTTCTTTCGACTCTATGGCCTGATGAAGGCCATCCGACCATCTTCTGCCAGGCATAAGCCTACCGGTAAATTCGTCTACAATAACAACCTGGCCATCCTTGACTATATACTCGCGATCTATCTTATAGAACTCTTTTGCGCGCAACGCTTGCTGCGTATGATGTTTTAGCTCCATTGTCTCCAATGAATGCATATCGGCCACATTCCAAAGCCGTGCGGCTTTGGATTCGCCTTCTTCGGTCAAAGAGATCGTATGCGCTTTTTCGTCAGCTATATAATCAAACCCTTGAGACACATCTTCGCCTCTATGCTTTGCCTCGATTTGGTCATTCTCGGTAATGCGCCTGCCGCGCAACTGATCCGCTATGCGCCGGGCGAGTGCGTATTTATCGGTGGATTCTTCCGAAGCGCCTGAGATAATCAGAGGCGTACGCGCCTCATCTACCAGAATCGAATCAACCTCGTCAACGATGGCATAATAAAAATCACGCTGGACAAGGTCCGTCACGGAATATTTCATATTGTCGCGCAAGTAATCAAACCCAAATTCGTTATTCGTGCCGTAAGTAATATCGCAGCCGTAGGCATGCTGGCGTTGCTGATCGGACATATCGTGCTGGATCACCCCAACTGACATACCCAGAAAACGATAAATAGGGCCCATCCACTCGCTGTCGCGTTTGGCAAGGTAATCGTTAACCGTAACCACATGTACCCCTTTTCCCAAAAGCGCGTTGAGGTACGCCGGCAGCGTCGCCACAAGCGTCTTGCCTTCGCCGGTGGCCATTTCGGCGATCTTGCCTTCATGCAGAATAATACCGCCGGCGATCTGAACATCGAAATGACGCAAACCTATGGTCCGGCGCGACGTCTCTCGAACAACCGCAAACGCTTCTGGAAGGATATCATCATAGATCTTATTACGCTCGAGTTTTATCTTATCTTTAATCCTGTCCTTCTCTTCCTGTATCGTGACCTCCAGAAGCATTTCCTGTAATTCACGCAGCCGCGCTTGTATCTCTACGGATTTTCGGTTTAAGCGTTCTTTAAACTCAACGGTCTTTGCGGCCAACTGCTCATCAGTCAATCTCTCAAGCTCTGCCTCGAAATTGTTAACCGCTGACACAACACAAGCCAAGCCCGGGATCACGCCGATAGAAGACATCGGCATCTCTTTATTCAAGACAATATGAACATTGGCAAAACGGTTGATCTTCTTTTGGGCATTTCGCAATGCTGTGTTTTTTATAAAACTTAACATAATAGTTTAATCCTTTGTACGCCCCCCAGCGGATTCCTGCGCGCAAAACCGCAGACACGCTTCTATAAAATCGTCGATTTTTCCGTCAAGCACAGCTAGAACATTTCCAGTCTCATGATCAGTGCGATGATCTTTAATTAAGGTATATGGCTGCAGAACGTAGGAGCGTATCTGCGAACCCCACTCGATTCTTTTCTTCTCGGTCGAGTGTTTTGCCAGCTCCTCTGAACGTTTCTGCTCTTGGAGCTCGTACAATTTCGCTTTCAGAACCTTCATCGCTGTCTGCTTATTTTGGTGCTGCGAGCGCTCGTTCTGGCACTGAGCAGACAACCCAGACGGAATATGGGTGATACGAACAGCCGTATCTGACTTTTGCATATGCTGGCCGCCGGCTCCCTGCGCTCTG
>CAIPVD010000068.1 GCA_903868375.1 uncultured delta proteobacterium | reverse complement strand
TTCCATTATGAAGCTCAAATTTTTAATGGCAAAATCTCCATCGAGCGTCTTATCTCCCCAAATCGAACTTAGCGATATCTGTATGCCGCCCGTTCCATGAAGCCCCGTCTTTAAGCCCTTCATCTTGGAGCCGTTATCGTTCTCCCTGAAGAAGACGTAATCTCCGCCAAATTTCACGTAAGGTATTACCGGCTGGTCGTTCGCATAGTCGATACGCCAGACCGCGTTCGTTTCCATAGGCACAAGAATAAGATTGAACCTGTCGGAAGAGATATCGCCGGTAACGAGCCCCAGCATATTGCCGCTCTTGTTCATGTAGCCAACGCCCGCTTCGATCCCATAGCGGCCTTGATACAAGAAACCGCCATCCATGGCGAAGACCAAATTGCAACAGTTGCTAAAGAATTTTTTGGTAGTGCTATTGGTCGGCATCCAAAATCCCGTTCTAAACTCAAACGACCACCATTCCCACGGACGTTTTTCTTGTGCCGGTTGAACTTGCTGCGCCTGCACCGGTTGTTGTGGCTGTTGTACTTGTTGTACCGGCTGCGGTTGTTGCGGGCTTTGAACAGGCGTTGGCTGATCGGCTGCGAATGCCTTCAGAGAAAAAACCAAAAGCATGGTGGAAAATATGATGATGGCAAATTTCTTCATCATTATCTTTCCCCCATTATCAATGAACATCCGCCTGTTTCACCGCTAAATGCCGCAGGGCCCACCGTCTGCTGCGGGATCGCCGATGCAGGAGTTCCATCGGGGAGCAAAAATGCGCGCGGGCCTATAGTGCCGCTAGTAGATACTCCTTCAACCGCAAGATAATACGTGGTGCCGTTCGTAAGCCCATCGATAGGCGCTGTCACGGTGCCTCCGCTTGCCGGCTGCGCTATCGTTCCCGAAGTTGTCGTTTTGGTCTGTACTGCATTCGGATCGGTATCGGCATACAAATTATAAGAGCTGATATTCTTGGCGGTGAGCCTCGCGAAGTTCAGGTATGCCCTGCTATTACCGAATCCGGTCGATGCGATGGTAATAGGCCCCGGAGGAATATCCACGGTAAGAGTGAAGGCAAGCCTACCTATCAGGTTAGTATTGCTATTAGCGGTCACAAAGACAAACACGGTATTGTCGCCGCCTTGCATAACGTTCAGAATAGAATCATATGAAAATACCACAGTGACCGGAGGCACACCCGGAGCCACGTTCGGAACCGGCCCCGATGTATGACCGCTGCTATCCGTCATCAGCTGCCCGCTTCTATCGATGCTTCCTCCAGAACGGAACTGATAAGTTCCTGCATCTGTAGCAGATTGAAACGTCGCCTGAAAACTTACGGTGGCAAGGCCTCCCTTTTTCAACATGGTGGTTGCCGCGCCGGTAGAATCGGTATAAACAACGCTTAAGCTCGAAGGGCTGATGTACGGATTTTCAGTGATGATCGACAGGCCGCTTCCCGCCATTATATAAATGTATCCGTCGGCCGGTGTCGATGCGATCATGGGGCCGGAGTTGTTCGTAGCAATTGGGCGGAAGCTGTTCGGAAGCGGAGGCGGAACGTTATCGGGATTAACGTCGATGAAGATATCCGATAAAGTATCGAAGACGGTCACTCCCTTCGACCCGGAGACGAATCCATAGATACCGCCCGCCACATTTAATATGGCCATACTGGTGAAAGCCGTGTTCTCGCCTTGTATAAGCTGATTAAAGCTGCTCGCGGTGTGGCTCGATGTCGAAATATCAAAGACAGTTGGGTAAACCGTTCCGCCTATCGTGCTCGAAAACCCAGGAGAGGCCGCAAACACCTTTGAACCGTCGGGCATAACTGCAAGCGCCGAAATGTCTGCGGGATTTAGGGTGCTCGGCGGGTCCAGAACGATACCGTTATTTGTAATGTTCGTCGGATCACTCGTCGACATCCATACGACAACTCCATAATCCGTAGAAATATAGACCTCGTGAGTGAACGGAGAGAAGGCCATACTCAAAATATGAAAAGCCGCCGCCGCATTGGAAAGCGCCGACACTTGCTTCAAGTTTATCTGCTGCGCCGTCGTCGAACCAACCGGCCAGACGAAGATCAAACTGTCCGCATCGTCCGCCAAATAGAGCGTTGGAGGCGACGTCGTCGTATCGACAGCCATCGCCGGCTTAAAGACCTTTCCCGATGCGACCGTATAAACGAGCGGCGTATTTGTTATCTGCCCGAAATCGAAATCGAGCACGTTGCCATTCTCCTGCTCGGCATATATCTGATTGTTCGAAGGGACGAAACCGACCGCGTTGATATTTCCTTCCGTTCCATTCGTTGTCGAAAGAGCCGGAGGCTGAACCGCAGCCAGTCCGAATATACCAAGATCGACGATATTCAAAACGTCGGCGTACGAAACGAAAAGATTCGTACTAGTATCTGTTATGGCAAGGCCTGTTATAGTCGAGCCAAGGCTTAAATTTATAGTGTCCACAACGCGTTGCGGATAAGAAAAGGCACTGCGCTGAAAAGAAAGAAATGAAACAACGAAAAGAATGGCTACAGAAAAAAACCTTTTCATATTAAAAGTTCTGCTATTTGAACGGCGTTCGTTGCCGCGCCCTTTCTCAAGTTATCGGAAACGACCCAGCACTCTATTCCATTTTCAATGGAAATATCTTCTCTAATGCGCCCGACAAAGACTTCGTCGCGCCCTTCGGCGTTTATCGCTAGCGGATACGAAGCCATCGCCGGTTCATCAATCACCACAACATTTGGCGCCTTACTCAAAATTATTCGGGCGTCCTGCGCAGAAAGTTTTTTGAACGTTTCGATATTGACCGATTCCGAATGCCCAACTTTGACGGGAACGCGAACGGCAGTGCATGTAACGGCTATCGTTTCGTCGCCCATGATCTTCTTCGTTTCGTTCACGACCTTCAGCTCTTCTCTTGTGTAGCCGTTCATCTCGAAGACGTCGATATGGGGAATGCAGTTGAATGCGATGCGATGTGGAAAGGTTTTTACTTTGCAATGGACGTTTCGCGAACCCTCTTCAAGCTCGCCGATCGCATCACGGCCAGCGCCTGAAACGGATTGATATGTAGATACGACAACTCGCTTTATCTTTGCAACGTCGTGGATCGGCTTAAGCACGCACACCAGCTGTATCGTGGAGCAATTCGGATTTGCGATTATGCCACCTTTAAAACTTTTCAGCACATCTCCATTAACCTCCGGCACGATCAAAGGGATATCTTCTTCCATCCGAAACGCCGAGGTATTATCGATAACAATTGCCCCGCTCGAAGCCGCGATGGGCGCATATTCAAGGCTTACACTTGCGCCTGCGGAAAAAAGTGCGAAGTCCATTCCCTTGAACGAATCCTTTGAAAGTGCCTGGACCGGAATCTTTTTGCCGGCAAACTTTACCGACTTCCCGCGAGAATTCTCGCTTGCAAGCGGCAACAATTCGCGCACGGAAAACCCTCTCTCTTCCAGAACGCGAAGCATCGTTTCACCAACAAGCCCGGTTGCGCCAACGACAGCCACGTTGAACTGTTTCATATTTTGCAGTTTTACGTGATAGGCGGGCTAAATACAAGTGTCAAAAAAACATGACGATTTGAGGTATGAGTTACCCCACTTACGGGACTAAAACACCCATAATCTCTAATGTTTTTAGGTGATTAAACACTTTTTAAGCCCAGGGCGCCCGCCCGAACTCAATAACCCATTGTAATAACTAGATTTTTATGGCAAAATCTCCAATTGAAGGGTCGCAAGTTTCGGCACGATTATTGCTCTAAGAACAAGTCGAGCGCCTTTGTATGAAGATAAAAAACCTCATAGCGGTATTATTTTTCGCAGCATCACTGCTTGCTTCATATAACGTCTATTCTGCGGAAGATTTGAGTTCAGAAGATGTGTGGAAGGACCTCTATCAAAAATTTCCGAACTGGGATAATGAATCTGCCGAGATGGCTTTCACGCAGGTAAACGATGGCGTTCAAAGCGACATAAAACCGAACGACATTCAATGCACGCCTCCAGTGGTCGAAGTTTATATGAGCCCGCTTGACCAAGATTGGGTGAACCGACCGGAGTACGAAGAAGATGTTTGTCCGGATGCGCGATTTAAAAGTGTTGTCTATGCCAGCATCATAAAGAACCAGGTCAACTACAAGGCGATATACAGCAAATGGTGGGACAAGCCTTGCGAAGTAACCAGCGCCGACGAGCTTAATGAAGTGATAGGGCTTGCGACTGGAGCTACGGTTCTGAAGGGCGATTTTGACAATTCCGCCATGACATATCAGATATGCCAGAATGAAAGCGACGCAAACACTGAATACGAATGCGACAATAGTTATATCTGTTTTCGACCTGTCACCGATATCTGGTGGCATTCGCATATCTGCGCCGTTGGCTACACGAATGGAAACGATCAATACCGATTTGAGAGCACCGGCGCCGTAACAAAATTCAACCCTTCAACGAACGTTTGGGACAACTACGCTGCAAAAAACGATGACAGCTATGCAAACGACAACGTTACGATAAAAAAGAAGATCGTGATCAAGAGCGATATCGCACTTGGCTCGCCGTTGACTTTCAGCAATAACACGATCACTCCAAGGCCGGAAGGCAGTGCGCCTCTCAACCAAAGGATATTTGATATAGAAATAAGCGGGCAATCGACCGGGAACTACTATACAAATAAGGTCACAGTTGCCCTGGATGGTTCGGCGCTTTCCGCATCTACAACGGCGATCCAGAAAGACAGTAGTTTTCTTAAGCACAGCGTCACCTTTTCGAACC
>CAIPVD010000067.1 GCA_903868375.1 uncultured delta proteobacterium | reverse complement strand
CTTTGATTCAAAAAATAATTTTCTATTTTTGTTATCATATTCATTTTTTTTTAGAAAGCCCTTCATGTTTTGCCATTGCCCAAAGGAGTGATACTGTCCAAACAAATGCAATGAAATTAATTGCTTTAGTTATGTTCAATAGAATAAGATTCTTCTCGATACTGGGACACTACACTTAACTCGGTCAACCAATAATTTATCGTGTGCCCCAAACTTCTATTCAATCGCTTACACCTGCGCTGATGTTAAATCAACTGGATAAACTTGGTTCGGGAGATTGCTTCGCCCAAAGGGCTCGCAATGACAGGTCATTGTCCAATTTTCGTCAGTTTTGCCGTCGTCTATTCATGCCGCAAAAATACTAAGCCCCAATTTTTCGAATAGATAGCTAAAGGACATTATTTAGAGATTTCAAAGTGAGTATATATCGCTGGCCGAATTTTTAAACCCATCGAATTCGATGGGTTTAAAAATAAGTCTTGGCCAATTTAAATTCTAAGCGGAGAGGGTGAGATTACGGTGCTCTCGCACCGTGCTGTGAAAGGAGGCGATGTTTCCACCCGCTCAACAGTCTCGCGGGTCCCCGGAAACATCGCGATATAAAAAAGTTGTCGCACCAAGTCCGGTGCGACGACACAGTCGAACTAGTTGCCGCTTGTAGCGGCAAGGTTCGAATCTACAAATCCAGAAAAAACAAAAACGGAGCCAAAAGAAGCTCCGTTTTTGTTTTTTGCGGAGAGAGTGAGATTCGAACTCACGGTACCTTTCAGTACACACGCTTTCCAAGCGGGCGCCTTAAGCCACTCGGCCATCTCTCCAAAATATTTTTTCAAGGTCTAACGAGCGCTCGATATACTAGGCGCGTGGATAAAACGCAAATGGAAATTTACACGCCTAAACGCCATTTTTAACAAATTGCTATATATCAACAAGTTATATGTCATGTCTAATAAACGGTTTAAGAAGTCGCATTACACGCTCAATTTATAAGCGGATTTTCACACTCATTTTCCACCACTAAAAGTGCAAAAAACGGTGTTTTTTCAATAGCTTACAGAGAAAAATCCTTGACCTGTGTCATATGGTGGGATAAAGTGGCACGAAAAGGGATAAGGACTAACTATACAATAACAAAGGCAATTTCAGGTGGGGCGCGGGTTTGCGGGCCTTTTATTTGGAGGTAAATATGTTCAGGGGACGACACGAGCATGCAATCGATTCAAAAGGCAGGCTCTCCATTCCGTCTAAATTCAGAGAAATTCTCTCTAACAGCTTCGACGAAAGGCTGATCATCACGAATTACGATGGCTGCCTATGGGCATATCCGGTTTCCGAATGGAAAAAGATCGAAGACAAGGTAAACGCATTGCCGCAGTTCAAAGAAGAAGTGAAGGCGTTCCAACGAGTATTTATCTCCGCAGCGTTCGAATCGGCGGTCGATGGAAGCGGGCGCATCTTAATTCCGCCTACGCTTCGCGAATACGCTGGCATCACGAAAGACGTTGTCCTCGTTGGAATGACGAACAGAATAGAGATCTACTCGAAGGAAAAATGGCAGCAGACATTCGAAGCTTCAGTGAAGCGCCTCGAGTTGATGGGAGATAAATTGGCTGATCTGGGACTGTAATGAATTTTGAACACACACCAGTTCTTTTAAAAGAAGTGATCGAATTTTTAGCGCCGAAGAGCGGCGACATCTATCTCGACGGAACGCTTGGCGGTGGCGGTTATGCCGAAGCGATACTTAACGCATCGGCGCCTGATGGTAAAGTAGTTGGCTTGGATATCGACGCAGTGGCGATAGAAGCTGCGAGCGTTCGGCTTAAAAAGTTCGGCGATAGAATTGCGATGCTCCGCGAAAGTTATTCGGAGGTGCAAAGCATTTTGGAAGAGCGCGGCATCAAATTCGATGGCGTTGTCCTGGACCTTGGTGTCTCTAGCCCGCAGTTCGACGAAGCGGAAAGGGGATTCAGTTTTTCGAAGAACGCGCCGCTCGATATGCGGATGGATGACAGGTTAGAACTTACCGCCGAAGAAGTTGTGAATAGATATTCGGAAAGGGAATTGAAAAGTATCTTTGAAAATTACGGTGACGAAAGATTTGCGGCACGCATTTCAAGGGCGATCGTTCAGAAAAGAAAAGAGAAACGGATCGAGACTACTCTTGAGCTGGAAGAGATATGTTTTAGAAACTATCCGCTGGGGCTTCGGAAAGCAAAGACACATCCGGCGACAAGGGTGTTTCAGGCGCTGCGCATCGAAGTGAACGGCGAACTTACGAACCTGCAAAAGTTTTTGGAAGATGCGCCGAAGGTGTTGAGCGAAAAAGGGCGGATGGTGATCGTAAGTTATCATTCGCTTGAAGATAGGTTTGTAAAGAACGTTTTTAAAAGTTTGGCAATGCACGGGGGATTTAAGCTTCTCACAAAAAAGCCGGTAGCTCCGGCCGACGAAGAGGTCGAGCGAAATCCCCGCGCAAGAAGCGCAAAATTAAGAGCAATAGAAAAAGATGGCACAGATTAGTTCAGATTACGTTGCATTCGCACCGGCGAACCGGCTTCTGCAGAAGCAGGGGATGGGTTCGCGCACCTCGAAGGTGCAGTTCAAGTTCCTGGGCCGGTGGGCGATATGGATACTTATCATAACCGTGCTGGCGCTTTTTTACGTTTGGTCGCGTGTGCAGGTGGTGCAGTTAGGTTACGAAATTTCGAAGATGCAAGCCGATGAGAGCGATCTTGCGAAGCAGGCGTCGAGCCTCGAGGTCGAACTTGCAAAGTTGAAATCGCCGGCGCGCCTGGAAGAGATCGCCAAAAAAGAACTTGGGCTGCAGCACCCGACGGCTGCGCAGACGGTTTTGGTGAAGCCGGAAGAAGTTACGAGCACTAAATAATTAATGAAGCTCAATATTAGAAAAATAAAATCGCAGTTGAGCGAAGAGGCAAGAAAAGAGGCGCGCATTCGCCTGCGAATAAAAATAGTTACGATAGGCGTTGGTATCGTTTTCATTGTAACGCTGGCGCGCGCCGTTAAGCTTCATTGTTTCAAAGATGATAACTTGGGCTGGGTCGCTTCCAAACAGTACAACGCGAAGATACCGCAAAGCTCGCGCCGTGGAAAAATTCTCGATAGAGCGGGCCGCGAACTTGCGACAAGCCTCCCCGTTCCTTCCGTATATGCAGATCCAAAGAGCGTTTCTTTAACGGATGACGAGAGAAAAACGTTAGCCTCGCTTCTTAAGATGGATGAAAAAGAGCTGAACCAAAAACTTAAAATTCCCAGAAGGTTCGTTTGGTTAAAGAGAATGGTCGATAGCAGTGTGATCGAGGCGATAAAGGGGATGCAGGGAATTTATTACGTGGAAGAAAGCAGACGCTTCTATCCGAACGGCGAACTTGCAAGCCACATTTTGGGCGCGGTCGGAATGGAATCGGACGCGCTTGCGGGAATAGAACTGGCGAACGACAGGTTCTTGGGCAGCAAAAAACACGACGCGGTTTTTAAACGCGACGCGCGCGGTAAGTTCTATTTTGCGCCGGTCGCTTATAACGAACAGGACGATGTCGACGATGTGATACTTACGATAGACAAACAGATACAGTTCGTAACTGAAAACGCGCTTGAAAAAGCGGCAACCGCTGCGAACGCAAGAGGCGGCACCGCCGTGGTCATGGACGTTAAGAACGGCGCCATTCTTGCGATGGCGAATAGCCCGAGCTTCGATCCGAACAATTATTCTAAATATCCGCAGGACACCTGGCGTAACCGCGCGATCGCCGATTCTATAGAACCTGGTTCCACGTTCAAGACGCTTATCATTTCATCTGCGCTAGATAACGGAAGCGTGACGCCGGAAGATCAGTTCAACTGCGAAGGCGGCGCGATAACGATAGGCCGCGCAACGCTGCACGATTCGCACGCGCACGGAACATTAAGCGTTCGCGATATCATAAAGGTGTCTAGCAATATCGGCGCATACAAAGTGGCGCGCGAGATCGGAAAAGAAAAACTGTTCGAATACTTGAGAAAATTCGGCATCGGAAAACGGACCGGCATCGATTATCCAGGTGAAGTCGGCGGTATAGTCAGGAATCCGGAAACTCTTCAGCCGGTCGAATTTGCAACGATAGCGTTTGGGCAGGGAATAAGCGTGACGCCGATACAGATGACAGCTGCGTTTTCGGCGATCGCTAACGGCGGTAAGTTAATGAGGCCTTACGTCATCGATCGCATCGTGAACAACCAGGGAATTACGATCATGAGGTCGATACCTATGGAGGTTTCAGAACCGATCAGCGAGGCGACCGCCAAGACGGTGATATCGATGCTCGAAGGCGTTGTCGGCGAAGGCGGAACAGGGACAAGGGCGGCCAGTAAGGAATATCAGGTGGCGGGAAAGACTGGAACCGCGCAGAAGGTAACGGAAGGAAGCGGCCATTACGCTGCAGGTAAATATTATGCATCTTTTATAGGGATCGCGCCGGCCGATGCGCCGCGCATCGTTATATTTGTGGGGCTGGACGAGCCGAAGGGTTCTTATTTCGGTGGTTCGGTGTCGGCGCCCGTTTTTAAAGAGATAGCGGAGGCAACGCTTAAACATTTAGACGTTCCATCTGCTCTCTCCAGGGTCGTTGTTGCAACGCAGCGGCAGAGGACCGATTCGGTCGACCTGCCGAAGGATAAAAAACGGTTTCAAAAATTGAGCGGCGGGGATTTTCAGGTGCCGGACGTTCGTGGAATTACGATGCGCGATGTGATGGAAGCAGTTGGGCAGGCCGACGTAAAAATTAAGGTCAATGGTTCGGGGCTTGCAACCGATCAATCGCCGTCGCCCGGTGGAGTGATAAAAGAAGGTGAAACTTTTAAGGTGAGCTTTAAGCAGCCGGACTAGAAACGATATGAAGTTAATCGAGCTTATAAAAAATATCGAAGTTAAGGAGACCCAAGGGGACACCTCCATTAACATAGAAGGAATTGCCTACGATTCTTCGAAAGTGCAACCTGGGTTTGCCTTTGTAGCCGTGCGCGGCGAGCATACCGACGGGCACAAATTCATTGCCGATGCCGTAAGAAAAGGCGCGAACACAATAATCTGCGAAGATGCATTTGAAGTAGGCCCGGGCGTGGCGAGGGTTATCGTAAAAGATTCGCGTTTAGCGCTGGCGCTTATTTCTTCAAATTATTTTAATGATCCATCTGCGAAGATGAGGGTCTTTGGTATTACAGGTACGAACGGGAAGACGACGATATCTTATTTGGTCGAAGCCGTTCTAAAAGAGGCGGGGCGCATGCCCGGCATTATCGGCACCATCAGCTGGAGGTACGACGACGTAAGCTTACCTGCTCCGAACACAACGCCGATGTCTTTCGATCTGCAGATGCTTCTAGCTAGAATGCGCGATGCGGGCGTTACCGACGTAGTTATGGAGGTATCTTCGCATGCGTTAGACCAAGATCGCGTGGCGGGAGTTCATTTTGATTCGGTGATATTCACCAATCTAACTCACGACCACTTAGATTATCACAAAGATGTTGAAGAATATTTTAGGGCGAAGCAGCGGCTCTTTTCCGAGTTCTTGCCGGACAGCGTGAAGACGAAAAAGAACATGGCGATAAATTTCGACGATGAATACGGAAAAAAGATCGCACCGCTTAAACTTGATAACCAAACGGTAAAGGCCTTTTACGGTTTCGACAACGGGGCCGATGTAACCGTTACGAAGCTTCATAGCTCTATCGAAGGGAACAAGCTCGATATTCAGACGCCGTGGGGAAGATTGAACATAGAAAGCAGCCTGCGCGGCAGGTTCAATGCGTTCAATGTAATGGCGGCGGTGGCGTCGCTTGGCTCTGCTGGAATACCGCTTGAAACTATAAAGCGCGGGATCGAAGGATTGAAAAATGTCCCGGGCCGGCTTGAAGACATACCGAACGGCCGCGGCGTTCATGTCTTTGTAGATTACGCGCACACACCAGACGCGTTGAAAAACGTTCTGGAAACGTTGCGTGAAGTTACAAACGGGCGTCTTATCACGGTGTTCGGCTGCGGAGGCGACCGCGATAAGACGAAGCGCGCCATAATGGGCGAGTTCGCCGCAAGGCTCTCGGACGTGGCGATCGTTACTTCGGACAATCCAAGAACGGAAGACGCCGCAAAGATAATCGAAGAGATAATGCCTGGAGTTACGCCGCATGCGAAGGAGTTCATCGTGGAGCCGGATCGTGAAAAGGCGATACGCAATGCAATTGCCAAGGCGAAAAAAGGCGATGTGATACTTATAGCCGGCAAGGGGCACGAAAATTATCAGATAGTTGGAAAAGAGGTTAGGCATTTTGACGATCGCGAAGTGGCGCGGAAATATTTGAACGCATGAAACTGAACGTAAACGAAATAATAGCGGCTTGCGGTGCAAAGACCTTGAACAAAGGTTCTGCGTCGGAAGTTTGCAATGTATCGATAGATACGAGGAGCTTAAAGAGCGGCGACCTTTATGTCGCCATCAAGGGCGCCCACTTCGACGGACACGATTTTATAGAACATGCGCTGGAAAAGGGCGCGTGCGGAGCGGTTCTGCAGGCAGGATTCAAAGT
>CAIPVD010000066.1 GCA_903868375.1 uncultured delta proteobacterium | reverse complement strand
TCTATAACCGCCTCAACACCGTGCAAATTACCACGCGTATCTTTCACGACCGGGATGCCGCCTCCTCCGCAGGCGATCACAATGGTTCCGCTGGATATAAGCCGCTTGATCGCTTCTAGCTCCACGATCTCTTTCGGCGCTGGCGAAGCAACAACGCGACGCCATCCGCGTCCGGCATCTTCGACCATATCCCAGCCATCCTGCGCTATCCGCTCTTCGGATTCCTTTTTGGTATAAAAACCGCCGACAGGTTTGCTCGGATTTTTGAACGCCTCATCATGCCTATCGACAATGGTCTGCGTAACGATCGTTGCTACAGGCAAATTTATACCACGGCGTCTGAACTCATTATGAAAAGCCGTTTGAAATTGATAGCCGATGGCACCTTGCGTATCTGCTCCACAAGAATCCATCGGAACCGGATGAAGGCCTATTTGTTTTCGTGCTACTTCTGAACGAAGCAATATGAAACCAACTTGCGGGCCATTTCCATGCGTGATCACAACCTTATAGCCCTTTTCGATAATTCCAGCGATGCGCCTAACCGTCGCGGCAACCGCAGCGTATTGATCTGGAACTGTCTGGTGATCGCCATCTATGATCAGCGAATTACCACCAACTGCAATTACAACTGTTTTACTCACAACCGATATCCTCCTAAAATTATGATGGGATTCGCTATATAGCAGTGAAAGGGGCTAAATTTCAAATGATTTAGATACAAAAAAGCGGGCGGGAAAGTTTCGTCACCTCCAAACATCCCGACCGCTATCCAATTCATCTATAAGTATAGCAGCTTAAAAAAATTTTGCAATAGCTAATTTCACTTTTGTCAAAAAATCGTATTTTTTGCAAAACGTGCGTATTTTTTGAACTGATTTCACGAATTTCACCACTAATTATGTCGTTTCAGAAGCCATTTTGGACATATTTTGACACAAATCGAAGAAAATCAACTCATTGAAAATATCGAATAAGTAGAATGCCACCCACCGCCAAAATTGTCACGTAGTGAAATAGTCTAATTATTCCACTAGTTAGCGGTCATTTATCAATGTGATAGGAAAATCAACGGCTTAGAGGATTCTGCGACTTTTACATATCAATAGGTTCAACCGACATAACCACTTGTTATAAAAGGTTTTTATTCATTAACTGCCGAAACGGCACAATTTTATCCTTTTGGCATACCCCTTGCTCTTCCAATCAGTAGGACAAATGAGGGTAATATGAAACCCATAAAAAACAACAAGGTGTTAATGGTCATTTTGGTTAGCGGGTTGTTATTCACCTACGGATGCGGGCACTCAAGTGGCGGCGATGGAAACTACAAGGCAGAAAATGTCCTTGGCGGCAGCAACAACCCCGCGACGGTCACAAATTCTGTAGCAAGCCCAGCTGATATGAAGGCAGGCGACATATATACAGTGGTAACGGACCAAAACAGCCCTGCTATCATTGATATGGCAGGAGTAGCATCCACGGCACAGTTCATATTGGCGGTAAGCGTTCTAGATTCAGACCAGTCAACGAGGACGATCCAGCTATCCGATGAGAACGCGGCTCCAGATATGGCCGCACCGATAAAGGCAAGCGAAGATATGAGCTGGAAGTCTTATGATGCAAACGAAGCCCTGGACCAACAACTTCGTGGAGCGGAACTTGAGCTCTCCGTAGATCCATCCACTCAAAAAGCTGGCACCGAAGCAGCAGGATTAGCGAAGGCAATGTTATTGTCCGAGAGCGTGCCGGCGGTTGGCAGCACCTCCACATTTAAAGTACTTGGTGGCCTATCTTCTTTGAGCAGCTATACAACCGTTACGGGAACGGTAAAGTGCGTTGGAGAAAAAGTGATATTTTACGTCGATAACCAAGTCGCAGACAAGAACCCATCCGACCTGACCGACACCGACGTTACAAGCCTTTGCCAGAGTTTCGATGCCACCGCAAAGACAGAAATAGCGTTACTAGGCGAGCCTTCGGACGTAAATCATGATGGCCACCTGACCGTTCTTATGACGCCGCAGGTTAACTTGCTGGGTTCTATGGGCGGCGGAATAATCACCGGCTTCTTCTTTGCGAACGACCTATATGCAAGCGCCAACTCCAATCAGCAGGAGATAATATATACGCTGGTGCCAGATTCGAACGGCACATATGGGATGCAGATACCTAAATCTTTCGCGATGGATAACCTACTTCCGGCCGTCCTTCCGCACGAATTTCAGCATGCGATCAGCTATAACCAAAAAGTATTTATAAATGGAGTAAGCTCCGAAGAGAATTGGCTGAACGAAGGAATGTCACATTTAACCGAAGACTTGATGGGATACGGACAAGAAAATCCGTCTCGCGTCGAAGTTTATTTGCAGGACCCAGCGTCTTACGGCCCGGTCACAGCCGG
>CAIPVD010000065.1 GCA_903868375.1 uncultured delta proteobacterium | reverse complement strand
CGAATGTATCGGCGGTCACAATAAAGTGCCCTTGAGACTGGAATATTTTAGGCGCCACCGAAACTTCATCGCCGACTTTTTTGTACGCTTCTACCTCGATCACTCCTTCCATTTTTCTGGCCTCCTCGATCCCATCGATTCTCTTTATGATACCTTCCTTTGGCGCAAAGAAACATACGTCTCCAGAAGGACGTCGCTCTGTAATGTTAAAATCGACCTTTTCTCCCACCGACAGGTCCATAATGGCCTTGACCATATCGAATTTTGTCGATGTAAGCACCGTCCTGTAACTAGGGCCACCGGCCATTCGGGCCGCTGTTTCAAGAATGACAGGGCCTTTAGAGCTAAGCCTAAATTCAGTATGAGTTGCTCCGATATTAATGCCTAGGGCTTTATTTGCCAGTGCCGTAAGCCTTATCATTTCATCCTGCTGCGCTTTCGGAAGCCTAGACGGAGTTGAAAAGAATATTTCGTCGAAATACGGGCCATCCATGGGCAACGGTTTGTCCTGCACGGCTATAGTGTGGGTTTCATTCTCATACACCATCGATTCAACGGAGAATTCCTTCCCGTCGATGAAGGACTCGATCAAGATGGCATTGTTATACTCTTTTCTTGACAGCTGATAGAGGGGATCATAGGCAAAACCTTGCCACGCACCTTCCTGAATCTTTGAGAAATGTGTTTGCAATTCGTTTTCATCGTTAATTAGCCGTACGTACATGCTTCCGCCGCCGATAATAGGCTTCAGCACAACTGGATAGCCAAAATCTTTACATATTCTTTTCGCTTCAGACAGATCCCTACACAATTGATACTTCGGGCAAGGCACGCCTCCCTTTGAAAGCGCATTGCGCATTCTATATTTATCTCTCGCTAGTTGCGCCGCTTCTTCGCTTACGAAGGGAAGATTAAGTGCTTTAGCAATAGCGGCCGCGGTAGGGACACTATGCTCTACAAATGTCACTATACCGTCTATTTTTTCGCCAGAGATACTGTCAATTACCGCCTTCACCGTTTCTGCCGTATTGCTTGTATCCACATTAATGCACTCATCCACATAATCTTTTTCCCATGTAGGATTATGTTTAACGAGTATCAATCTCGCGCCATATTCCCGTGCCCTGGCAAAATGCCTACGACGGCTGGCATTTTCAGTGTGAACGATCATTATTGTCTTCATGTGAGATTCCTTTCGTTTTGCTAACGTTGATGGTGGCAAAGCAACTTTCATGCCAATAAACATTTTGGCAGAATACCCTTTAAAATCAAAAAATTCGATATTCTGACATCTTGCAATTTTGCTTTTACAGTTCGATATTCTGATATTCGGAACGATTATCTATTCTATTTCTTGGACTTAGAAAATTTCGCCCTTGACTTGTCGCATAAGTTTTCATATATAACCGAAAAAATTGAACAACCATTTTTAGGAGGCAACCATGTCAACTTTCGTTTCCGGAATTTTAGACAGCATTTCCAAAAAATATAACGGTTATTACCCCGCCTTGAACAAAGACCTTGTCTGCAACTGCGATGCACTTGCCAAGGTCAAATATGTCAATGGATCCAAACTTTCGAATGAAGACAACTGCGAATTGCTGATGGCCAATGCCGCGCTCGCGCAAATGGGCACCTATGATTGGCCGATACCCAGGCTATTAAAGTTACAGGATGTTTTTAATAAGGTAAAACCCGCTTATGAAATGGTGGCTAAACTGAATGCATTACCCCACGAAACACTGCATTCTTGCGGAGTCGATTATAATTACTCCGCTACCATGTGGAATGCCGACGTATTGCCGCTGATAGGAAATACGGATACCTATGTAGATAGGATCGTGCAGGCAGTGAATGCATATATGGGATTTGTAACTAATGAACTTGGTTTGGAAGTCGTTCATAATAATGAAGACTTCGATTGCAAGGCAATTGTGAATTTAGAATCGATCCCAGATAATGTGGCATCAACATTTGTCTCTTTAACGCTCATGGCGGGAAAAATTCAGGAGTGGCATAAAGCGGCCCTCTGTCAAGATGGACACACTACTCCAAGCATCAACTGTATTGGTGATAAGTGTGACGACGATAACACCTCCTCAAGATTTTTTAATCCGCTAACCACGTTAGATGCCAGTTCACTTTGTTACGTTACAGCTACAAATGTAGAGCTCAACTGTCCAACGTTGTAAGCTCCAGCGCAGTAAAGGCCTCGCTTCTTAGTGGGTATTTCCGATTAACGACTTCATTTTTACGTAATTTTTATACACTCCCTCCATTTTTTTATACCTATTTTATTGCGTAAAAGCTAGCCTACACCTTAGAAAGGTGGTTCTATGAGCGATTTTATCATTGCCGGCGTCGTCGCATTTGGTCTTCTTATATATCTGGCCTATACGATATTCCGTCCGGAAAAATTCTAACGAGAGGTGTTTATGAACAAGTTTGATTGGATACAAGTAGCAGTTTATTCACTGGCGCTAATTATCGCTACGCCGATACTTGGCTCCTACATGGCCAAGGTCTTTATGGGCAAGCGCCATCTTCTTTCTTATCCTTTGGGTTGGCTGGAGAGATTGGTCTATAAAGTATCCGGCGTAGATCCAGAAATAGAAATGACATGGAAGGGCTTCACCTTTTCTATCATCGTTTTCAATATTATTGGCCTTCTTGTCGTGTTCTTCCTACAGTTCTTCCAGGCACGTTTACCTCTTAACCCGCAAGCCTTGCCGGATGTTTCATGGCACTTGGCGTTCAATACAGCTGTGAGCTTTATTACGAACACTAACTGGCAGTCATATTCTGGCGAGAACACCATGGGCTATCTTGTGCAGATGCTGGGACTCGCGGTGCAGAATTTCCTTAGCGCGGCCACCGGTCTCGCGGTTCTGTTGGCGCTTATAAGAGGCCTTATTAGAAAAAAGACCGATACCCTTGGCAATTGTTGGGTAGATCTAACTCGCTCGGTAGTTTATGTGCTTCTGCCTTTATCTATTATACTTGCCGTGTTCTTGGTGAGCCAAGGCGTAGTTCAGAACTTTTCTCATTATGTCACTGCTCATACAGTTGAAGGAGTCGAACAGGTCATCCCGATGGGACCCGCGGCATCACAGATCGCTATCAAACAACTTGGAACCAATGGCGGCGGTTTCTTCAATACGAACAGCGCCCATCCATTTGAGAACCCGACCCCGCTTTCAAACTGGCTAGAAATGTTCTCTCTTCTTATGATAGCGGCAGCGTTCTGTTATACATTTGGCACAATGGTACGCTCTAAGAAACACGGATGGATACTCTTTGCAGCCATGTTTTTGATATGGTTCGCAGGACTTGGGCTCTCCTTATATAGTGAATATTCCGTAAACCCCGTCTTTGGTCACGGCGCTCTTATGGAGGGGAAGGAAGTTAGACTAGGAGTTACGAACAGCATCATATGGTCCACGGCAACAACGGTCGCCTCCAATGGGAGCGTAAACGCCATGCACTCGAGTTTGTCACCCATTGCCGGGGGCATCTCCATATTCAACATGATGCTCGGCGAGATAATATTCGGCGGTGTCGGAAGCGGCCTTTACGGAATGTTGATGTTCATATTACTTACGGTCTTCCTGGCCGGTCTAATGGTAGGGAGAACGCCGGAATATCTTGGTAAAAAGATCGAGACAAAAGAGATAGCATTTGTTCTGATCACCATTCTTGCTCCTGCCGCTACGATCCTTCTCGGGTCTGGTATTGCCTCTATTCTGCCGGCTGGGCTCGCTGGACTTTCAAACAAAGGGCCGCACGGATTTTCAGAGATACTTTACGCATTTACTTCAGCATCACAGAACAACGGGAGCGCGTTTGCCGGTCTGAACGCAAATACCGTATTTTACAATGTCTCACTTGGCCTTTGCATGCTGATCGGGCGGTTCGCTGTTATAGTCCCCGTGCTGGCGGTTGCCGGAAGCCTTGCAAAAAAGAACATATCGCCCCCGTCTGAAGGGACGTTTGCAACTGACAATATGGTATTCTTGGTCCTCTTGATATCGGTCATCCTTATCGTGGGGGCGTTGACATTTTTGCCGGCCTTATCGTTAGGGCCTATCATCGAACATTTTCTCATGCTTACAGGAAGGACATTTTAAATATGAAAAACAAATTCGTAACCAATGAAATATTATTTCAGGCGTTGAAAGATGCGTTCTATAAGTTCAATCCCAGGACGCTGGTCAAAAACCCGGTCATCTTTGTGACGTTCGTCTGCGCCCTCCTCTCGACCTACAGTCTTGTAAAAGATATCATAGCAGGAGAACATATTGGATTCGTTGCCCAGATCGCCATCTGGCTCTTTTTTACCGTTTACTTTGCGAATTTCTCCGAGGCAATAGCCGAAGGAAGAGGCAAGGCGCAGGCGGATAGTCTAAAGAGGTCGCGGAGCGCGGTCATTGCAAAGAGGTTAATTAATGGAAATATAGAACCTGTGCCAAGTCAAAAACTTGAGGTGAATGATCTGGTAGTATGCGAGACTGGAGACATCATCCCAAGTGATGGAGAGGTGGTAGAAGGCGTGGCAAGTGTTGATGAATCGGCCATAACCGGTGAATCGGCTCCTGTCATAAGAGAGGCCGGTGGCGACAGATCCGCCGTTACCGGAGGGACAAAAGTAATAAGCGACAAAATAGTTGTTAAGATCACAAAGAAACAGGGTGAAACATTCATAGACAGGATAATCGGGCTTGTCGAGAACGCATCGAGGCAGAAGACACCTAATGAGATAGCCTTGAGCGTCTTACTTGCCGGCCTTACGATACTTTTCATCTTGGCCGTAGTATCCATAAAATTTTACGCCGACTATTTTTCGAACACTGCCGGCGAAGATCTCTCTCATATAATAACCGTGCCAGTTCTTGTGGCACTGCTTGTCTGCCTTATTCCAACAACCATTGGAGGCCTTCTCTCTGCGATAGGTATCAGCGGAATGAGCCGCCTCATCAAGAAGAACGTCATTGCAACAAGCGGCCGTGCGGTTGAAGCGGCCGGAGATATAGACGTTCTTTTGCTTGATAAGACCGGAACGATAACGCTTGGCAATAGAATGGCAACGGAGTTCATTCCTGCGCGTGGCGTTACACACGAAGACCTTGCCGAGGCCGCACAGGTAGCATCTCTTGCCGATGAAACCCCCGAAGGCCGTTCTATCGTCGTCCTTGCAAAGGAAAAGTACGGGCTACGTGCCAAGAAATATATGCCTCACAATGAGCACTTCATTCCCTTCTCCGCCCAGACAAGAATGAGCGGTGTCGATATCACTCTGGAAGATGGCGACATGCTGGGGCTCCGCAAGGGTGCGGCAGAGGCCATCAAAAAATATATTATTTCGGCGGGTGGAACGTTTCCACCTGAAGTCGAAAAGAACGTTTCGGATATAGCAAAGAACGGCGGAACGCCCATAGTTGTTACTGCCGACAAAATGGTCCTGGGCACTATTTGTCTAAAAGACATCGTAAAGGGAGGGATTCGCGAACGCTTTGCTGAACTTAGAAAGATGGGGATAAAGACGATAATGATAACAGGTGATAATCCCATGACAGCGGCTGCAATTGCTGCGGAAGCTGGCGTGGACGACTTTATCGCAGAAGCAACGCCAGAAAGTAAATTGGCAAGAATACGCGCGGAACAAGCGCAGGGCCGCCTTCTGGCAATGGCTGGAGACGGAACGAACGACGCACCGGCGCTTGCACAAGCCGATGTTGGCGTTGCCATGAATACCGGGACTCAAGCGGCACGCGAGGCCGGCAATATGGTGGATCTGGACAGCAATCCTACAAAGCTCATCGAGATAGTCGAAACAGGGAAACAGCTTTTAATGACAAGAGGCGCGCTTACGACCTTTAGTATCTCAAATGACGTTGCAAAATATTTTGCGATACTTCCCGCCATGTTCTGCACGATCTATGCTACGAGCCCCGGCAGTTTTAATGGGCCTCTTTCCGCCCTCAACATTATGCATTTAAGAACTCCGCACAGCGCCATCTTG
>CAIPVD010000064.1 GCA_903868375.1 uncultured delta proteobacterium | reverse complement strand
CTCTTTATCTTTCTGGGAAAGATCTTCAAAGAATATAGCAACATCGTAATGTTTTATAATTCCATCTACGGTGACGGGGTGCTGTCTTACCACTACGCCGTTAACTTCAAGGTTTCTTATCGTATTTTCCTTAGCGGCATCGGGTATCATGAGCATCAATTTTACTCTGGACATAAGTGGAAGCTCTTTATCCAGTTTGCAGTATACTCCGGAAGAACTAATGTTCAATGTGTGTGTTATGGAATCAAAGTCATCCAGCCTTAGTTCAAGCGATAATTCCTCATCTTTTACGCGCGGAGATTTTCTTCTTTCTTGTGACAACATTCGATATGCTCCTTCTAAATAGTTTTTAAATTATAATCCAGGCTGCCCAACCCCAGGGATGCCGCATACTTTAGCTGAACCTTCCAATCTATTTCAGGGAATTCTTTTCTGAATATATCCCCGCATTGCATGTTATTCAATATCTCAGCGGAGGCCGCATCAATACTTACAAGATCGTCTGAAGCAAGTATGCCAACATCTTCTATTATCTTTGGCTCATCTTTGGCAAGGCAGTCGCAATCTCTGGTGATATTAATCAAAAAATTAATATATCCAACTCGCTTATTAACCGCTGTAATTGCCCCAAAAGCGTATTCTACCATCTTCTCCTGTAAATTTGCAAGCGTTTCACTCCACTTGGCGTTTAACGCGTTGGTCTTGCACACAACAACGCATTCACCGCAGCCTATACATTTTGATTCATCGATTTTTGCTTTTCCCGTTCTAAGCCGAATGGCTGACGCTGGACAGTTTGCTTCGCACAAGCCGCATCCCACGCATTCACTTGCCTTGAATTCAGGCAATATGCCGCAGTGTTGCTCAAATTTACCACGACGAGAAGCGCACCCCATACCCAGGTTTTTTAGTGCACCGGCAAAACCGGTCATTATATGTCCCGTTATATGTGTAAGAGCCAATAAACTATCACAGTCTGCAATATCAGAGGCTATTTTGACCTTCGAAAATCGTTTTTTCCCAATTTCTGTATCAACATAGTTTCTGCCCCAAAGGCCATCAGAGATCATTACCGGCACCTTAATGTTATGGAAATCAAAGCCATGATCATAAGCCAATTTAAGATGATCAACAGCGTTTGTTCTTTTGCTTTCTTTGTATAGTACGTTCGTATCTGTGAAAAAAATATTTTCAGTTATAGAACTTAATCGCGTGACAAGCCCTTTTAGCCAGTCAGCTTTTATGTGACCCGTGTTATCTTTTTCGCCGAAATGTATCTTTATGCCGGTATAATCATCCTTCTTTATAAATCCCAGAACTCCGGAGGCATCGACGAGCTCATTTAGCTTATCCGCAACGGCCTTATCTCCGTCATCGCTTTTGACTTTAACCAGGTAGACATTACTTTTCATGGTATATCTCCTTCTCGGTGTGAACTATTATGCCATTTCTTTTGAGTAAAGCTGTGAGCACGCCGTCCCCGTCTATGAGCTTACCGGAAAACGTCCCATCATATATCCGGCCCGTTCCGCATGTCGGGGAGTTGGATTTCAATATAGCTTCTCTTATATCATATTTTT
>CAIPVD010000063.1 GCA_903868375.1 uncultured delta proteobacterium | reverse complement strand
TCCGATTATTGGATGGACGAGGCGATAAAACTTTTAAGCGATGACGTCTATTTAACCTTCGATGTGGATGCGTTCGATCCTTCTATTATGCCCGCGACAGGCACTCCAGAACCGGGCGGAATGAATTGGTTCCAGGTGATAACATTCTTCAAGAAGTTGGCAGAGGCGAAGAATATCGTCGGCGCGGACTTTGTCGAACTTGCCCCAATAAAAGGCCACCCATCTTCCGATTACACGGTCGCAAAGCTCATCTACAAATTGATAAATTATATAAGTGCGCAGAAGAAATATTAATGAACCGTCTTGTGATCTTTTCCACCGATCGCGTGGGTCATTTCTTCGGACTTGCCAAGAAGTTTATTGGCAATATCCCATTCGTTGTCTTCCAGTTTTACACCGGTTTGGACAAGAAGATTTCCGAATCCTTCGCTGCTGATCGAGTCGTTAAGTATCGCCTCGCAAAGCCTTATTAGATCTTGATCTATTAGCATATCTCCCCCGAGTTGAGCTAATAAATTATACCTTAATTATGTATAATTTCACATAATATGTATATATACGTGTATACATTGTCAAGCAAAATTATGATATTTGTTTAAAAATTTAGCAAATTCCGGTATGAGTTAAGGGAGTTGCATTAGCGCCTATATAATGATAAGGAAATAAGCATGAAAATCTTTAAGCTGACTTTTTTGGCCTGTGTCCTTGTCATGGCTAGCAGTGTTTCATTTGCCGATGGATCGATGGCCAAGCTAGAAAAAAGCGTCGTAGAACTCAATTTGCCAAATGGCATGAAATGGCTTCTATTAAATAGGGGAGCCACGCCGGTTTTTGCGGGGGCGGTTCAGGTGAAGGTCGGCGGCGTAGATGAAGAAGTTGGAAAGACAGGCCTTGCGCACATGCTCGAGCATATGGCGTTCAAAGGGACAAAAGATATTTCGTCCGACGATCTCTGGAACGCGTTCATGACGAACGGTGCCGAAGGGCTGAACGCTTTCACAACGAAGGATGTTACCGCATATCATGCAAAGATGCCGTCTTCGAAGATGGAACTTTGGCTCTACTTAAATTCCGAAATGATCAAACATTCGGTGATGCGCGATTTCTTCAAGGAGCGCGACGTCGTCACCGAAGAGCTGATGAATTCGGTCGAGAACAATCCGAACGGAAGAATGTTCCACCAGCTCTTTGCTACGGCATTTACGAAAAGCCCTTATCGCTGGGACATAATAGGCGAAAAGGCCGACGTTATGAGCCTGCAGCCGGAATACCTGGAGGCGTTCAAGAAAAAATATTACGTCCCGGAAAGAATGGTCGGTGTGCTGGTCGGAGGCTTTGACATAGCGAAGGCGAAAGTTTTGATCGGAAAATATTTTGGTGACATACCCGCGAAAAAATCGGCAGCGGAAAAGTTTCCGAAAGAACCGGAACAAAGCGGAACGCGGCGTGATTTTGCAACGTTCAACGCATCTCCTGTGCTCATGATGGCGTATCACAAGCCTACACTGCCGAGCCACGACGACTACACGTTCGACCTTATCAACTACGTCCTTTGCGAAGGCGAGAATTCAAGGCTTAGATCCGAACTTGTCTTCAATAAAAAACTGGTTCGCGCTGTTGAATGCGGGAACGGTATGCCGGGCGCAAGGCTCGACAATCTTTTCATAATCGTTGCCGAACCTATTAAAGGCCATTCGTACGAAGATGTCGAAGCGGCCATCGATGCGGAGCTTGGCAAGTTGAAAAATGGCGATGTGGATGAAAAAGAAATGGCAAGGGCGCGCAACAACGTAGCCAAGGATATGGTATTCGAGATGTCCAGTAACGAAGAAATAGCGATGAGCCTGGCTTACTATCAATCCATAGCTGGCGATTGGCGTTATATAATGCACCATTTTAATGTGATCAAAAAGATCGACTCAAAAGAGCTTTCAAAGGTTGCGAACAAATATTTTACGGATAACAATAAGATCGTGATCGAGCTAAAGAAATAGCGGGAGAAATAATGATAAAAAAAATATTAATAGTATTAATGATGATTTCGTCGGTTGCCACCGCATCGAGCAAGATCGCGGAACTATCACGCGCACCGGAAATTCCATTCCATCCGCCGGCTATTAAAAGCGTTACGCTTTCGAACGGCATGAAGTGTTATCTGATCGAAGACAAGAGCCTCCCTATAATTCAGGGCCATATTTATTTAAAGGGCGGAACTATTTACGAAGACGGGAAAAAGCTGGGTGCAGGAAGCGTTATGGCCAATCTGCTGAAAGAGGGCGGAACGGCAAATAACGATGCGGCAAAGATCAGGGTGCTTCTGGACGAGAACGCGATAGACGCTGGCTTTTCCATTTCGTTAGAAACGATAGAAGGTTCGTTCGCATCTCTTTCGAAAGATGCAGATATGGCTATGAAGCTCTTCTTTGAAATGCTTTTTGAACCGGCGTTCAGTGAAGATAGTTTGAAGATAAGCAAGAAAAGGCTGATCGACAGCTTGAACCGCGAAAAGGAAACAGCCGCACCTATCGCGTACAAAGAATTTTCAAAGCTCGTTTATGGAAAAGATAATCCGTGGGGCCGTCACGCTGAAGTGTCGGACATTAAAAAGATAAATCGCGCCGACGTGGTGGAATTCTATGAAAGGTTCGCCTCTCCCGACCGTATCATTCTTGCAATGGCCGGCGACTTTAATAAAAAAGATCTGATCGCAAAGCTTGAAGCGTTCGCCAAAAAATATCCCAAGAAAGTGCTGCCAGAGGTTGTTACGCCTGGGTCGGATGCGCGCGATTTTCCAGAGGAGAAGGTGATAAAGAAAAAATTCACTCAATCGGCGATCAACATCGGACATTTGGGCGGAACACGCGACGATCCGAACAAGTTCGTGCTTATACTGCTGAACGATATCTACGGCGGTTCCGGTTCGTTCACCGACAGGCTTAAAGAAGCGGTTCGAGTAAAGAGCGGGCTTGCCTACGAGATACATTCGACTTATTCCTTCGGCCCAAAAGATGCGCCGGGGCTTTTTCAGGTACATGCAAAGACAAGGAACAAAACGGTCGGCAAGGTGATCGACCTCGTGCAAAGCGAGCTTGAAAAGCTCGTCAAAGAAGGGGCAACTGCCGCCGAATTAAAAAAGGCGAAAGACAGCCTCTTGAACAGCTTTATCTTCGAATACGAAAGGCCGTACGAACTTGCGGCCGGCGTGGCGCGGTTCGTTTATTTTGGCTATCCGGAAGATTACATCGAAATATCGAGGCGAGGGATCGAAAAGGTAACGCTCAAAGAGTTGAACGAAGCCGCAGAAAAGTATTTACACCCGGACAAGTTAAAGATAGTGGTCGTTGGCTCTAAGTAGCCAGTTTGCCGCATAAGCTTTTAACAAGCGTCGGACGCTTATTGCTATAGTTATAACTGCCTGTAACATCTATTGCGCGGCCTTTTAAAAAAACGCATTTTTCCAAAAAAAACACGCAACTTTTCCAGATGAACGCCGATATAAAGAGTAGTCGCCCCATATATGGCTATTACCAGATGAAGTTGGCGTCTATATAAGGAGATTTTATGGCAGGATTATTCGTTGGTCCGAATCAGATGGCAAGCGCTGTTCAGCTCTCATCTATTATTATACCAAGTGTATCAGTGCCTGCGTGTCCCCAGGGATTTATGATGGGCTCTAACGCGGGAATTTATAAAAATGAGGCGCCAGTTCATGGAGTGATTATCTCGCATGCATTGGATGCAGGTACAACGCCTATTACTAACGGTCAATTTGATTCAGTAATAGGATCTTTTGGCGCAAATCGTTTTGCCTTGATGGCTCCCGATCCCAAGACTAGTTATCATCGTCTTATTGCCATTGCCGATGACAAAAAGAAACTTGAATTGCCTTCGGAGATAGCCTTTCGCGCACTTGAAGAAACGCTGAATATTTCTATTGGTGCAGATGAACAATCTCGCATTACGAGTATGGGTGGGTTGAGAGTTTTTGAGATGGAAAGGGTGAAACAGGGAATGATGTTTGAGGGTGTAAACAAGCCAGCGGTAGGAGTAAGATGGTATGTAGCCGCAGCGTTTGGTGACTTGCTAAGTATTTTGACAGGTGAGCCTGGTTGGCGACTTCCAACAGAGGCGGAGTGGGAATATATGACGAAAGGAAAAGACCAGGAAGACTATGGTGATGATGTAAACGCATGGCTAAGCCGAGCAACAGCACATTACAATGCAAATGCTACACTTGAAGTAGGGCAAAAGAAGCCCAATAGTTTTGGTTTATATGATATGATAGGCAACGTTTCGGAGCTTGTTGCCGATTGGCACGGCGAATATCCAAGCAACCAAGTTGTAGACCCAACAGGTCCCAAGGTAGGTAAATCAAAAGTAAGGCGTGGCGGCTATTATGGTGATGAGGATTATCGTAATCTCCGCGCTGCAGCTCGTAATCTTGAGAATACTTCCGGCCCTCTCGACGATGTCGGTTTTCGCGTTGTTCGGGGAATCTAGTAGGTAAAGTAATCTTTTAAATGCTTTCTCTTATGATCGGCCTCGTTAAAACTTTAACGAGGCCTTTTTTTGCCTTGTAAAATCGGGGCATACTGATATTAACTTCACGAAATATGATACAAATTAAGAGCATAGTTGAAGCGGCCCTTGAGGATTGCAAAAAAGATGGAACGCTTAAGCTGGAATTGTTGCCGGAGGTTCTTTTGGAAACGCCGAAGCAGGCCGATCATGGCGACCTTTCCACGAACGTGGCGATGGTGCTTGCCAAGTCAGAAGGAAAGCCGCCACGGAAGATAGCAGAGGCGATCGTTTCGCATATCAAGGTACCTTCCGACGTGCTTGCGGCTGTTTCTATTGCGGGCGCCGGATTCATCAACTTTAAGATAAATCCTGGTTTTGCGCTCAATACCTTGACCGAGATATTTAAGCAGGGCCCTGACTTCGGCAAGTCGAAGATGGGCGGTGGTAAAAAGGTTCAGGTCGAATTCGTTAGCGCGAATCCAACTGGACCTTTGCATGTCGGCCACGGACGCGGCGCTGTCTATGGCGATGCGCTCTCACGGCTTCTTTCCGCTGCCGGATATAAAGTCACAAAGGAATATTATTTAAACGATGCCGGCGTCCAGATGCAGACCTTGGGCAGATCGGTTTTGCTTAGAATGAAGGAGTTGCAGGGCGAGAAGGTGGAGTTCCCGGAGAATTGTTATCAAGGTGCGTATATAAAGGACATCGCCGCAGAAGTGCTGGCGAAGAATAAGAATTTCGGAAGCGAAGAAGAAGCGATAAAGTTCTGCGGAGACTACGCAGGCGCAAAGATCCACGACGAGATAGTTGCTGATCTGAAAGATTGCGGCGTGACGCACGATGTTTACTATTACGAATCGACGCTTCACAAAAAGAACCTCGTTGCCGATGCGGTAGAGTTCCTCCGAAAACGCGGCTACGTAGAAGATAGAGAAGGGGCCATTTGGTTCTTATCCACCAAGTTTGGCGATGAGAAGGACCGCGTCCTTAAGAAGAGCGACGGTTTTTACACCTATTTTGCCGCCGACATAGCTTATCATAAAGAAAAGTTCGATAGAGGGTTCGATTACGTCATCGACGTTTGGGGTGCGGACCATGCCGGCCACGTGCCAAGAATGAAGGCGGCAATAGAAGCGATGGGCCACGACCCAAAGCAGTTCGATGCGGTTCTTATTCAGTTGGTCAATCTTATGCGCGGCGGTGAACTTATCTCCATGTCAACTCGTTCGGCGCAATACGAAACGCTTCGCACGCTCTTAAACGAAGTAGGCAAGGACGTTTGCCGATATTTCTTTTTGATGCGCAGCCACGACGCTCAACTCGATTTCGATATCGAACTTGCAAAGTCGCAGACGATGGAAAATCCGGTCTATTACATTCAATATGCCCATGCGCGCATTGCGTCGGTCTTTGCTAAGGCGCATGCGAACGGCGTGAGTCTCGATTACAATCACGTTGACTTAAGCCTTTTGACATTGCCCGAAGAACTAGCCATTACGCGCTTCCTGGGCGAATATCCTGCCCTTGTAGAGGAAGCGGCTAAGGAACTTACACCGCACAAGATATCTTTCTATCTGCTCGAACTCGCGCGCCGTTTTCAGAGCTATTACACGAAGGGAAATAAAGAGCCGGCTTACCGGTTCCTGACCGACGATCCTAAAATGACGCTTGCCAAATGTTATCTGTTGAAAAATATTCAGATTGTGTTAAAAAATGGGCTGGATCTGTTAGGCCTTTCGGCGCCAGATAGAATGGATAGCCAAGAAGAATAAATTATGACCGAATATAACGAATATAATAATCCCGTTCAGGAAGAGAAAGAAGAAGAGGCTGGGTATTTTTGCCGCTTCACCTTCGGCCAGTTCTTTACGATCCTGGTGCTGGAAGTGGTAACGTTTGCCTTTGTCTTCTATCTGGGAGCCAAGTACGGCACGAACTACCTGAAGATCTCGGAAGATGCGGTTGCCACAAGGCCCGGAGTTACCGAAGTTATATCGGGCGATAGCAATCAAGTGATAAAACCTAATCTGCAGGCGCCGCCTTTGTCGGCCCAGGACAGCGAACTTCAGGCGATGGCTCGCGATGCGCTCAAGGGCGCACCGGATGCGGAACTAAAAGATAAGGTGAAGTCGTTGCTTGCAAAACAAAATCCAGATCAGCCGGGGCAGCCAAGCCAGGAAGAACTTTTAAAGAGAATAAACGAACTTACGAATCAGCAGCGCGCGAATCAGGTAACGAACACCGGCCTACCTGCGCAGACGGTGCAGCAAGAGACGATACATCAAGGGCAACAGGGCCTGCCGGCTACATTACCGGCAAAGCCGGCCGAGCCTCGCGAAGAAACTTCCGCTATGAAAGCTGATCGAGAGGTCGAAGAGGCACGGTCGCAGCCAATGCAGCAGCCGGGCCAAACCAGCAAGCCAGATAACGGTGTCATTCGCATGAAATCGCCGGCGAACGGCCAGTTCTCCATACAGGTCGGCTCCTATCCGAACATGAACGAAGCAAGCGCAAAGGTCGAAGATTGGCGCGGCAAGGGTTACCCCGCCTTCATGATGATAGCCGATATTCCAGACAAGGGCCGCTGGTATCGTGTCCGCATCGGAGGATTTGGTTCTAAAGAAGATGCGCAAGGCTATCTCGAAAAATTCAAATCGAACGAATCAACCGAAGGTATAATAGTCCTAAATGAACAGTGATCTGATCCGAAATTTTTGCATCATCGCGCACGTTGATCATGGCAAATCGACGCTCGCAGACCGCCTACTCGAGGCGACTGGGGCTATTACCATGCGCGAGCGGAAGGACCAGTTCCTCGACAACATGGAACTCGAGCGCGAGCGCGGCATCACTATCAAGTCGCAGACGGTAAGACTTTCGTACAAAGCGAAAGATGGCAAAACGTACGAGCTGAACCTTATTGATACCCCAGGCCACGTCGATTTTCGTTACGAAGTTTCCCGTTCGCTTGCCGCATGCGAAGGGGCGTTGCTCGTCGTAGATGCAACTCAAGGCATCCAGGCGCAGACGGTCGCCAATGCATTTGAAGCGATCGATCACAAACTTGTGCTGATCCCTGTCATAAATAAGATAGACTTGCCAGGCGCCGATATCGATTCGACCGTTAAGCAGATCGAAGAAACTTTCGGCATAGACGCTTCACATTCGATACCGGCGAGCGCCAAGACCGGCGAAGGGATAAAAGAGATACTAGAAATGGTGGTCAATTATCTACCGCCGCCCAAAGGAAGAAAAGACGCGCCGCTCCGGGCTCTTCTAATAGATAGCTGGTTCGATAGTTATCAGGGCGTGGTTTCTTTGCTCCGAATAATGGATGGCAAAATTAAGAAGGGCGACCAGGTGCTGATGATGAACGCCGGGAAGACTTACGAGGCGTTGAAGCTCGGCATCTATAATCCTTTTAATGTTGAAGTGAACGAACTTGAAGCTGGCGACGTCGGTTATCTCGTTGCTGGAATTCGCGAAGTGCGCGATACGAAAATAGGCGATACCGTTACCTTGCAGGCTAATCCGGCGGTTGCGGCTTTGCCAGGGTTTAAAGAGATAAAGCCGATCGTCTTTGCGGGAATATATCCAACCGATTCTGCGCAGTACGATGAACTGCGCGATGCGCTTCTTAAATTAAAACTGAACGATTGGTCGTTCACTTACGAACCGGAATCTTCGATGGCATTGGGCTTCGGTTTCAGGTGCGGTTTCTTGGGCTCGCTTCATTTGGAAGTTATCATGGAGCGTTTGGAACGCGAATATAATCTGGAGCTTATTAGCACCGCGCCGACGGTCGGTTATCAGGTGATGACGACCGATGGCGCGATAAAAACGGTTTCAAACCCCGCGGATTTTCCCGAATCGCAGAACATCGAAGTGATCGAAGAACCATATGCAATGGTCAACGTCATCTCGCCCGCCGAATACTTGGGCGGGATATTTCAACTCTGTCAGGAAAAACGCGGCGAGCAGCAGCATCTGGAATACTTGAGCCAGGAGCGCATCAGGGTAACTTACTTGCTTCCGTTCCAGGAGCTGATCTCCGATTTTCACGACAGGCTAAAGGCGTGCAGCAAAGGTTTCGCATCGCTTGATTATGAACTGCACGGCTATCGCGAAGGAGAGCTCGTTAAGCTTAACATCTTGATCAATGGCGATCCGGTCGATGCGCTCTCTGTCATCGTCCACCGCGACAAGGCATACAATCAGGGGCGCGACATAGTCCAAAAACTTCGCGGCGAAATACCGCGCCAGCAATACGAAGTGGCGATACAAGCGGCAATTGGCAATAAGCCCATCGCGCGCGAAACGGTGAAGCCGCTCCGCAAGAACGTAACCGCAAAATGCTATGGCGGCGACGTAACCCGCAAACGCAAGCTCCTCGAGAAACAAAAAGAAGGCAAGAAGCGAATGAAGATGGTCGGCACCGTCGAGATCCCGCAAGAGGCATTCTTAAGTGTGCTGAAGGTTAAGTAAAAAATATTTCATTTGCAAATCTCCATGAAGTCGCATAAGACACCAGCATCTTAAAAGGAGGCAATAATATGTCAGGTGAAAATATTTCCGGTGTGACCAGTGCGCTGTATTGTGAGAGTTTTGTAGGTGGTGACAAGGTGGCCATAAAAGAGACCACGAAGTCGTTCCTTCCAGCTACGAATGAGAGTACGACCTGTCCTCCATGCGGGTCCAGAGGTTGTGAGGAGACTCCTATATTGCCGTTCCCAAAGCGGTTCTATGTTGAGCAGTCGCGCGTGAGCCAAATCAAAATATATGACAGGCAGTTTAACAATGATGCCACAAGGAAGACAGGGTACGGCAACAATAACAGTTTCGATTATTTTGACATGGGGCTCGTGCTCGAGTCGGTAGCTGGCAAGAACGGTGTTTTTCAGGTGACTGCGTTCACATGCAAGACCACCAAAGGTAAGGATGGTGTCGATCAGGCAAAGTGTGATTATGATAAGCCCTACATGTCAAATATGGCTCATGATGGTGCTTCTTCGGTCTATATAATCGACAGGATCAAGTTCAGGTTTGCGAACCTCATTGATGCCGGGGCCTTTCCTTCAACTTCGGTTGAAAGCGCAAAATCCTATCTGAAGGTGCTGCAGGATCTATCCAAGTAGGAATGTTCATCAACTTCTTCTTGAATTCACCGTCCACCATTTTCTTCTGGAATAAACTGCGCGATTCAGGATATAAATCTAGGCATGGAAGAAAACATTAAAAATAAATCGAAGCTCCGCGAATATATCGAGGCGCTGGTTACTGCCGTACTCATTGCCTTTATCATTCGTTCATTCGTGATCGAGCCGTTTAAGATTCCATCCAGCTCGATGGTGCCAACGCTTATGGTGGGCGATCACATATTCGTGAACAAGTTCATCTATGGCTTTAGGCCGCCGTTCACGAAGAAACATTTCTTCCAGTACAAGCAACCCGAACGCGGCGAGGTAGTGGTCTTCATATATCCGGAAGATGAATCGAAGGATTTTATCAAGCGCGTGGTTGGGTTGCCCGGCGATAAGATAGAAGTGGGCGGCACCGATGTTTACGTGAACGGCGAAAAGTTAAAACGAGAGCCTATCGAAGTGAAACAAGATCCATCCGATGAGCGCGCTCTAGACGTGATCGGCGACGTTTGGGGCAGAAATCTGCCTTTCGAACACGATTGGGAAAACATTAATTTCTATAAAGAAAAATTGGGCAATGTGGAGCATCTGGTGCAATACGAAAAAGATCTCTACCTGCGGTCGCTCGGGCATTTCATGGCGCCAAACGGCGGCAAGATAACCGTGCCCGAAGGCATGCTCTTCGTCATGGGAGATAATCGCGACAATTCAAGCGACAGCCGCGAATGGGGTTTCGCTCCAATTGAAAATCTAAAAGGCAAGGCGATGTTCATCTGGCTATCGCTAGATAGCGACCACGGCTGGGTCCGCTGGAAACGTTTCGGTACGTGGATAAGATGATCAAGCTTTTCAAGAAACTAATTTGGGGGTTGGTTTCGCTAGTGGCGGCGGCTTCACTTGCCGTCGTGATAGGCATCGTTCATCCGCAAGAAAAGGTCAACGCGCTTTGGCTCGTAACCGCCACCGCCTGTATATTCGTCATCTCATATAGGTTCTATTCTTCATTTCTCGCCGCAAAAGTTTTAGCTCTCGATCCTTCAAGGCAAACGCCGGCTTACAAGATGCGCGATGGCGTCGATTATCAGCCTACAAATAAGTGGGTTCTTTTCGGCCATCACTTTGCGGCAATTGCAGGTGCCGGCCCGCTTATAGGCCCGATGCTTGCCGCGCAGTTCGGTTATCTTCCCGGATTTTTGTGGATACTAATAGGCGCCGCCTTTGCCGGTGCGGTACACGACATGGTGATACTTGCGGCGTCGGTCAGAAGCAACGGCCGTTCGCTTGCGCAGATAGCAAGGGATGAACTTGGCCCCGTTGCAGGATTTGCGGCGTCTGCAGCGGTCTTCTTCATTATAATCGTAACGCTTGCGGGACTAGGCCTCGCCGTCGTGAACGCGCTCGCTGAAAGTTCTTGGGGGACGTTCACCATCGCCGCCACAATACCCATCGCGTTATTTATGGGGATATATCTTTATAAATTGCGCGTTGGCAAAGTTGGCGAGGTGACGGTGATAGGTGTTTTGCTTCTTATCAGCGCGGTCTTTTTTGGCCGATACGTTCCCGGCTCCGCCTTAGAGCCATACTTCAATCTTTCGCGCCACGGGATAACCTTTGCGATCATGATATATGGTTTCTTGGCGTCGGTGTTGCCCGTATGGCTGCTGCTCTGCCCGCGCGATTATCTTTCCACCTACATGAAGATCGGCACGATAACTTTGCTTGCTATCGGTGTTGTAATTATGGCGCCGCACCTTGAGATGCCGGCGGTTACGATATTTGCGGCAGGCGGCGGGCCGATCATCCCGGGCAAACTTTTTCCGTTCGTGTTCATAACCATTGCGTGTGGTGCGATTTCTGGATTTCATTCGCTTATATCTTCCGGCACAACGCCTAAGATGATCTCGTCTGAAAAAGACATTCGGATGATAGGTTACGGAGCGATGCTAACCGAAGGATTCGTATCTATGATGGCGCTCATCGCCGCCACGATATTAATTCCCGGCGACTATTTTGCGATCAATAGCCACCTTTCATTTGAAGCTCTCGCTTCTCTTGGATTTCCAGTTGCCAAAGTTGCCGAATATTCGAGCCTTGTGCAGACGAACGTTGTGGGCCGTCCTGGCGGCGCCGTTTCGCTTGCGATAGGCATGGCTTCTATATTTAATAATATCCCGGGCCTTAAGGGGATCATGCCTTATTGGTATAACTTTGCGCTGATGTTCGAGGCGCTCTTTATATTGACCACGGTCGATACCGGAACGCGGGTCGCACGTTTTATCGTTCAGGAGTTTGGAGGCAGCGTATATAAGCCGCTTAACAGGCAGCGGTGGTTGCCTGGCATATTTGGTTCGAGCATTGTCGTCGTCTGCGCGTGGGGATATCTTATTTATTCCGGCAATATATCTACCATCTGGCCGATCTTTGGAATCGCGAACCAGCTGCTTGCCGCGACCGCGCTTGGTATTGGAACGACGATCATCATTCGTTCGGGAAAGTTAAAATATGCCTGGACGACGTTCGTGCCGATGCTCTTCATGCTGGTTACCACATTGACCGCGGCGTTCGAATCGATACAGATGTTCTGGCTCGATGCACTTAAGCCCGAAAATATTGCGCACGCATTTGATCTAAAGCTTGATGCGGCAATGGTCGTCTTAATGGTGGCGCTCGCCATTGTAATCTTCATTTCAATGATCGTGAAATGGTATCAACACCTTTTCCTCCGCGAAACTTTAATCATTGACAATAGTGCCGCATAACGCTACGAGAGCGAATAACTAAAGGAGTTAAATATGTTAGGTTCAGTCGTAAATGTAGTATCAGTTGCATGCGCATCTTTTGTGCCGAGCGGAATTGCAAGTGCGCCGGTAAATGCTGTTGCTGATGCTTTTTTCGCCGGCACGACGAAGTTGTTTGATTCCTTCAACGCCTCGCCTCTATTTGTAGATCAGCAGAAAAACTGCCCGACGGCGCTTGGTTGTCTTGTAGGCGGGCTTCCTTACTATGCCGGAAGATTTGCGGTGAACTCTATAATAGCAATGGGGGATATTTATCTTAAGCGCGCTCAATATGAAGATCGGCGTCCGATTTCCCAACATAGTTTTTACAATGATGCTTTTAGATTTTACAATTATGCTTTTTTCCGGTTGTTTAGCGCCGGTATTTTTGTAGGCCCGTTGATGAGAGAGGCGAAACAGAAAATGGAACGTGTTAGCGATATTCTTTGGGTGAAGAAACTCGATAAAATGTCGCCTACAGAACAGATATTGGACATGCTTTTTACGCGATCTTTGAACAGTTCTGATGGATTCAGAGATATTGATAGGGCAAAAGAAACGGTGGCATTTATCGATGCCCGTCTTGATTCGTTTCCTCTCATCGCGTTCTTGAATGCAATCAATACGTGTCACGAGCAGGCGATTCTCTTACGTGACCACTCTGGAGGCGGCGGTGTAATGCATATGCAATTAAAGGATGCGCGTTTCCTTATGGATATAGCGCAAAAGAAGGCCCAGACAGATGAGGAAAAGGCTTTGGTTTCCGAATGGCAGACAAAATTAGATAATTTTAGAATTGCATAGAGCTGTAATCATTGACAATGATGCCGTATAACACTACGAGAGTGAATAACTAAAGGAGCTTAATATGTTCGGTTCAGTCGTAAATGCAGTACCATATGCTGGTTTTGTAGCGCCGATCGCGGGTTCACCTCTTGTGCCGAGTGGAATTAATTCTTTTGTTAGCGCTCCGGTAAATGCTGCCGCTAGCGCCTTTTTCATTGGAACAACCATTGCGTGGGGTTCATTAAAGATATTCGATGCCTCCGCTTCGATCGCAGGGGCGCTTTTGGTAAGACGGCCTGTGTTTGGTGGAATTGCTTTTGGGGCATCGGCAGCAGTTGTTTCATGCATAATGTTTGCCGATGTTATGCACGCGTTAGAAAGGCCCGAAGCAGAGCTATTGCACCGTTTGGCACATTCGATCCTTTCAAAGGCACATAAGAATGAATGGGCCCAAAATATGGCATCAACTCTTCAACGGCAATATTCTTGGTAAAAATTAGCTAAAATTATGTTTGACTTCCGTCCGGCGTTTTCATATACACGCACCTCAAGATGACTATCGAAAAGGGGATTGAAATTGAAATTGGACGCCCTCCGCACAAAACGGAGGGCTTTTTTTTGGCCGGAATGGAAAATAATGGTGACGAATCTATGACAACCAAACATTTAATGAGCGAAGCACAGATGGAAGAGGCGCTTGCCAAGATGGCGCGCCAAATTATCAAGCAGAACAAGAAGATGGAGGATATCGTACTGATAGGTATCCGTTCCAGGGGCGTGCCGCTGGCAGAGTGGCTGGCCAGGAAGATAGAAGCGGTTTTAAAGCGTCCGGTCGAGGTCGGAAGCTTGGATATTAACCTTTATCGCGACGACCTCTCCGAAGTCGATGAACAGCCGGTTGTTAGAAAGACCGAGCTGCCATTCGGCATCAGCGGCAAGGGAATAATCTTGGTAGATGACGTTCTATTCACGGGCAGAACGATCCGCGCTGCAATGGATGCCCTAATAGATTTCGGGCGCCCAAAGTTCGTGCAGCTGGCAGTTATGGTCGATCGCGGCTGGCGCGAACTGCCGATCCAGGCCGATTACGTCGCAAAGAAGGTGAAGACGTCGGCGACCGAAAATATCAAGGTCATGCTTGCCGAAATGGACGGCACGAACGAGATACTAATAAAGGATAAGAGATAACATATGCCATTATCAGTCAAACACATTTTGTCCGCACGCGACCTAACGAAGAAGGATGTAGATCTTATTCTTCAGACCGCCAGGGCGCTAAAGGAAATATCCTACCGCCCGATCAAGAAGGTGCCGACACTTCGCGGAAAGCAGATACTTTTCTGCTTCTTCGAAGATTCAACTCGTACGCGCATGTCGTTCGATATTGCCGCAAAGAGGCTTTCCGCCGACACTTCGGTAATAACGAAGAGCGGCAGCGCAATATCGAAGGGCGAAACGATACTCGACACGGTAAAAAATTTGGCGGCGATGCAGGCAGACATTATAGTGGTCAGGCATAAAGAATCTGGCATCCCATGGCAGATCGCAGACGCCTTCCCTCACATATCGGTTATCAACGCGGGTGACGGAATGCACGAACATCCAACGCAGGCGCTACTTGACTTCATGACGATACAGAACTCGAAAGGTAACGTCGAAGGTTTGCACGTTGCGATAGTTGGCGACATCTTTCACTCGCGAGTTGCCCGCTCCGACATGATACTGTTTAAGAAAATGGGCATGCATGTTCACGTCGTCGCGCCCAAGACGTTCCTGCCGGCAGATGTAGAAGATTACGGCGTTACCGTTCATAACCGCATTCAAGACGTCGTGAAGTTCGCGGATGTCATAATGATGCTTAGAATTCAGCGCGAAAGAATGAACAGCTTTTTCTTCCCGAACGAAAGAGAATATTCTAAATATTTCGGCCTAACGAAAGAGTTAATGAAAGATGCGAAGCCCGACGTGGTTGTTATGCATCCAGGACCTGTGAATCGCGGGCTTGAGATCGAACCGGAAGTTGCCGACGGCCCGCATTCCATAATTCTAGATCAGGTCGAGAACGGTGTTGCGGTACGCATGGCGCTTATGTACCTGCTCTGCGGAACTCATGGGGGCGAAGAATAATGAGCGAACTTATAATAATAAATGGAAGGGTGATAGACCCGGCGAATGGCATCGATGGCGAACATACGATAACGATCCGCGACGGCAAGATAGCGGGAATTCAAAAAGGCCGCGCGAAGAAGATAGAATCGGCGAGCGTTATAGATGCGAAGGGGATGGTTGTTACGCCAGGTTTTGTAGATATTCATACGCACCTGCGCGAACCTGGCTTTGAATACAAAGAAGATATCGAAAGTGGCTCAAAAGCTGCGGTAGCCGGTGGTTTTACCACGATCT
>CAIPVD010000062.1 GCA_903868375.1 uncultured delta proteobacterium | reverse complement strand
CGCTTCTTTGGGTTTTGTAATAGAAACAGATTTAAAAAAGTTCGACCAAGCCTGCCAGACCCCTAATTTAGCGCCTCCGATAACTATTGCCAATACGGCAAACACTGCGCCAATGATCAGCATGTTTTTAACCACATAAGGCTTAGATATTTGCCAGATCGCCCGCACTTTTTTTAAGAGCGATTCCTTTGGAGCTTGCGCTATTTCTTCAGCCTTTTCTATTTCATCTTGAACGGCTTCTTTCTCCTCCGGAACTTTAGGTTCTTCATCGAGCATGAAGTTCTTGATAACTTCCGGCGCCTTGATCGCCGACTGCGTCTGATCCACCATTAGGAGTGGAGTATGCTCTACCTCTTTTTCGTCTTCGCGCTCCCCGATCTCATCGCCAAAAAGGTCGGATATGAAGGCTTCGACGGCAGATGCCTTAAAGCCGTGGAATTTGTTGTAAAGGAATTTGGCGAGGTCGTCCCTAAATTCTCCTGCGGTCTGATAGCGCGCTTTCGGATCGCGAGCGAGCGCTTTAAGGGCTATCCTATCCAGTTCAGCCGGGATATCCGGATTGTAGATCGAAGGAGGGCGAACATCTGCCCGTCGAACGTTCCTAATCGTCGCCTTACTGTCTTTTTCTTTAAAGAGCCGCCGGCCAGTTATCAGCTCGTGTAGGATAATGCCTAGCGAAAAAATATCGCTTCTGCCGTCGATCTCTTCGCCTCGCGCCTGTTCCGGCGACATGTACGCGAACTTTCCCTTTAAGATGCCGCTTTCGGTTGCGTCTATCTTGAAAGCCGCCTTGGCGATACCGAAGTCGATTATCTTTACCGTGCTGTTGTATGAAACGATTATGTTCTGCGGGCTAATATCGCGGTGGACGATGCCAAGCGAATGGCCCGCGGCGTCGGTCTTTTTGTGCATGTAGTCGAGCCCGCTCGCAACTTCCGATACGAAATATAGGACGAGGTCTAAAGGTATCAGCTCGCCATCTTTTAAACAACGCTTGTTGATCTGCGAAAGCGATTTGCCGTCGACGAACTCCATCACCATGAAATAGTCGTTGCCGCTGCGGCCTAGATCGTAGATCTGCGCGATGTTCCCGTGCGAAAGCTGGACGGCTATCTTTGCCTCGCTTACCAGCATATCGACGAATTCCTTGTTGCTGGCTATGTGGGGCAATATCTTCTTGATGACGACGGTGCGTTTAATACCGTGAATGTCGGATGCAATCCCTTTGTAGATCTCCGCCATGCCGCCCTGGGCTATCTTTTCCTGCAGAAAGTATTGCCCAAGCGACGTATGTATTTCAGAAGTGTTGTCATTCCTGTCGTTTTCTGGCATATTGGCGCCAGTATAAATTAAAAAGGTAAATAATCAAGAGATATGGCAACGGAAAAGTCGATAACCTCACGCGAAGAACTAACGCACGATAGCTGCGCAAAGCTAAAGTATTTGGGCGGCCGTTTTTCCGGCGACGAGGTACCTATCACAAAAGAGGTCTTCTTTATCGGCAGGAGCCAGAACAACAATCTTGTGCTGGAAGATAGGTCGGTTTCCAGGAAGCACGCCGTCATTAACTTTATTGAAGGTGCCTATACGATAAGCGACCTGAACAGCTTTAAGGGCGTTAAGGTCAACGGAAAAAAGGTGAAGGAATCGCCGCTTCGAAGCGGTGACAGGCTGAACATCGGAAGTATTGTCATGGAGTTCATAGCTCCGATAGGCGTTCCCGTGGTGCCACATAAGAAGAAAAAGTGGTTCCTTTTGGGGATATTACTGATCGTTGCGAGCGCCGTTATTGTTATCTATTCACTGGCAAAAAAGAGCGCTACCGTGCCGACAGAAACGCTTCGGGAGATCGAGTATAACTATTCGCAGGGCGTAAAAGCATACAACGTGGATAAAGACGTAGATTCAGCGAGGCTCTATTGGCAGAAGGTGCTGGCCCTTGACCCAAACGCAGAATCCGAACAAGCGGCTAAAGTGAAAATGCTTCTTAAGTCGATCCCTAGCAACTCTGGCGGTGCTACGGGCCGATAATGTTAATATAAGGTAAAAAATGGCTGGAGAACAATCATCACAAGAAAAAACAGAGGATGCGACACCTAGAAGAATGCGCGATGCGCGTAAGAAAGGGCAGGTCGCCAAGAGCAAGGATGTTAGCACGATCGTTATCCTTGTCGCATCGTTCGGTTTAATTGCGGTCCTTTCCGGTTATATCTCGGACCAGCTGCAATCGGAGATGAGATCCGCATTCGAGTTCGCATCTAAGGTCCAAATATCGAACGAAGAACTTTTCTTTCACATACGCCAGGCAGCCTATGTCTTTGTGAAAGCGGGAATGCCCTTCGCCCTAATAATAGCGCTCGTTGCCGTTATAATTGGGTTCGCGCAGGTCGGCGCCATTTTTTCGCCGGAGCCGCTCAAGCCCAAGATGGACCGCCTAGACATTATCCAGAACATAAAGAACATGTTCAAGACGACGACGTTCGTCGAACTAGCCAAGAACATCGCAAAGATATCGATCATTTTTATTATCGCGTACATGGTGCTAAAGGATAATATGCGAGAGGTCGTGCAGACCGTGACCGCAACGCTTACGCAATCGACCGCAGTTGCAAGCCACGTCATCTCGACGTTTCTTATTAAGGTCTTCATTTGCTTCGTGATAATAGCTTTCATCGACTTTGCGGTACAGCGCTGGCAGTACAAGAAGCAGATGCGTATGACAAAGGAAGAGGTAAAGCGCGAATACAAAGAAGACGAAGGAGACCCGCTCATCAAGAGCATGCGTAAGCATTTGTACCAAGAGATGGTGATGGGCGATGTGAAGCAGGCTGTCCGGTCATCCGATGTCGTCGTAACGAACCCGACCGAACTTGCCGTTGCGATCAAGTACGACGACAAGCTTATGGTGGCGCCGCAGATAGTGGCAAAGGGGCAGCGCCTGTTCGCGGAACTTATCAGGGACGAAGCGGCGTCCAACAACATTCCGATCATGCAAAACGTGCCGCTTGCCTGGGCATTGATAGAATTAGATATTGGTGACGAGATCCCAGAAGACCTATATGCCGCAATGGCAGAAATATTGCTTGTGGTCTACAAGATGAAAGAGCAGCAAGAAAACAGAGAGCTTGCGCCAAATCGTTGACTAATATTACTTTTCTTTATCATTATCATAATAATGCGGCAAAAAATCCTATACTTATCGAGAAGTTACGAGTAGAATCATTGGCACATGTCTTGAATAGAATGCTATGGTCATTCAATTATGTGTGGATACAAAGATATAGCACGGTTTATGGTAGTTCTTTTTTTAGGTGTCTTTTGTTCGAAAGATGCCTTTGCTCAAACGGTCTATCCTATAGCAGATAATGATTTTCAGAATTGTGCCGTGGGCCAATTGAACGCCCCAGGTGGAGCTGTTCCTGGTTGTGCATGGAAAACATATTTTGATCCGAGCGTCGTCGGCGCTACGGCAGAAATTCTTCCAAGTTATAACGGAAGCGGTGCAAAAGTTGCTCACCTAAAGCTCGACAAAGATTCGCCTCTGGCCTTTCCGCTTGCATTTAGTTATGGCGTTGCTCCAGTCGATCCTGAAAATCTGCCCGACCAGCTGTCCATAAGTTATATCGCCACTGCGGAAAATGCATGTGCCGTTCAGGTTCGCTTTGGCGGTGTTTCGGGGTTCGATAGATGGATGGACCCGTTCACCAAAAACTCCTCGTGGCAAAGTATTCCATTTGAGATCGATACTCCTCCGTCCGCTACATCTATCGGGATCTATGTTGCAGAGTACGCTAAAGGCGATTGTTACTTTCACGGTTTGGATGTGAGAAGGGTGGCCGATGCCGATAACGGTGCGCCCGCTAATATCATCTTCGTTATGGAGCCGGTAGATATCGAAAATGCCAATACTAAAACGACCGTGGTGAGCCAGTTCAAAGATGCGATCGATGGCGATACCACATCGCCATTTACGCAGGTTCAGTATGTTTCGTGGGATAATCTTTCATCGGAGATACTTAAGAGGGCAAAAGTGGTGGTTATGGTCAGGCCGCCTGCAAGGCCTATCGTTCCGTATGGCAAGACGCTGCCCTACGACGACGGAGCCAGGGTCAAGATGCTAACGCAGTATGTTCAGCAGGGTGGCGCGCTTCTTTTGGGAGAGCAGGAAGGCCAGCAGCTTACGGGCATGACCATTCCGTTCAATTTGGCGGAGCAGTTCGGCCTTCAGATCCTGCTTGATAACATCAGCTCCGATACTTTTAAAACCACCTTCGCTGGCGCACAGGCGAACGACACTTATTCTTGGACGAAAAATATTTCTTCCTCCGCCCCTGCCGCGATCACAAAAAATGTTACCGACATACTCTATCCCTCGTTCGTCGATATGAACACATATGCGGGAGTTTTGCCCTTCAAAGGGACTTCCGACTGGAAAACTATTTTGACGGCTGGCGGGACTTCCTCAAGCCTGGCAAATAATCTTGGTTTTGAAAATTATGACAACGGGCGGCATGGCCCTTACAGCGTAAGCGTGCCGATCGCAGGATACAGGACCTATGGTTTGGGGAGAGTTGCATACGTTGGATTTAATCCTGGCAATATCTTCACGCATTCCATCGTTGGAGGAACGAACGCCGCAATAGTCGATGCCGTAATGAACAAGGGCGTTAGTGATTCGGGCCATGCGTACCCAAGCAACGTTAAGCAGTTCTATCTGAACATTTTTAATTGGCTCGCGCAGGCTGCGCCAAAGAACGTCATGAATCTTTCGATGACGCAAACGAGCGACACCGTTTCGCCGAACGTCTTTAACGGCATTATCGGTGCCAGAACATCTTATTCATCCGGTAGCAGCACGGTGGATGATTATGTGAGCGCAGCGCGCGCGGCAAACTTTAAGTTCATAGTGTTTCTCGAAGATTTCGAAAATCTCAAGGCTGGCGGTTTTGAATCGCTAAAAGAAGACTGCGACAATATCAATTCCAAATACGCCGATTTTCTTGCGGTGCCGGGTATTACTTACAGAAACACCGACGGTAATTATCAGTATGCCTTTGGAGATAGTTTGGTGTTGCCGAGCGTAGGTGCTTTTGTGAACGGAGCAAAACGTTTCTACGTTCATGTGAATAACGACAACAATGCATCTCTTGTCGACGAACGCTGGCTCTACAGCATGCTAGGGTTCGATAATAGCAGCGGCTGGTATTATTTTAAACAGCCGAGCACTCCTTATCGCCCGCTAGATAACAGGCTGGTCAATTCCATGGCGGTGGTGACCCAAGAAGACCAGAAGACAAAAGAGGGCGTTAAGGATACGCTGGATATCTATGGCTTGCAGGCAAGGAACGGCCAAGCGTTATGGCCCATAGCTTTAACGCTGATGAAGAGCAAATCCGAGGTGTCGCTTGCGCAGAACGGCACGTATTTTTACAATAGCGTCTATGCGAACAACATCAAACAACTGAATGATTATTTTAGCACTTACGACGGAAGAAACGCATGGGATCATTCGCCGGCGCTTCCGATGAACTTCGGCCAGATATTCATGACGAACGGGCCGCAGATCAATTCGTTCGGCCTGCAAAGAAGCGACATTAGCGACAGCGATCTATATTCCACCGCAAGGTCCAGCTGGCAGATAAAGAACTTAAACGTTCATTCAAACGTTGGATTGAAGGAAGTTAGCATTATGGACGGAGATGTCGTACTTCGGCGTTTTCTTTCGAATGGGAAAAAGGACTTCGCATATTCCGGATCTATCCCGCAGGAAAAACAAAGGTACATTTGGATCCATGCGATAGACACGAAGGGCGGAGAGGCGATCTCGCGGGATGTGCAGAGCGATAATAGGCTTTTAAAAGAGTTTCAAGGCGGCGACAGGCAGAATCAGTACTTCTATAGCGCACAAAGGAGTTCTACAGGCAGCACCGTGGTCATGAGCTACGGTACGAACGCCGCGATCCCCGACAAAGGCCCGTGGAACGGCATAGTGAAACCTGTTGGCGCCCTTATATTCGATGCAAATTATGGCGAAGGGAAAAGTTTCGACAGCTCAAATGAAGATCTGCCTTCGGCGGAGTTCCATCCTTATCTGATCTATAATGGGATAGAGCCCGATTACAAAAAATTCAAAGATTCCTGGGTGCTGCCCGTGGTTGCAAAATTGGATTCTGTTGTTGAAGGCGCTCTTCATGTCCAACCGCAAAGGGTGATGGCTTCTCCAGACGTACTTGTTGCGGACCGCATTTCCGACGGCGTATTCGGAACTGCGGCACAACCTGTGATACATGTTTGGAACACGTTGTTCCCGGTTAAAGATGCCAAGTATCTGCAGACAACGGCGCACGTTTACAATTTTTTAAGCAAGGTCGATAATCCTGACCATTCGATCGCGGTCGCTTACCTTTGGGACCAGGATTTCGAAACGCTTGCAGATCTGCCGGTCGATGAAAGCAAAATTCCGTATTCCATTTTTGTAGCGCAGTTAAATAGGAGCACGTTTCTTAAAGAGGAGGACCTTTATAACGGTGGCAAGTTCACTGTGATGATCCCAGATAAATCCCCGGATGTAACGCTTCGAAAGGGAGACTTTATCGGATACCTTGGGAACCGATTCGGCTCGCTTCTTGTTTTCAACATGACCGATGGTTTGATCCTACACAACGACGTTGCTCTTGGAATTAGCCTTGCATCCGGTGGGAGCAGAAAAGTAACGGTTCCCGCACATTCAAAATACAACGTTAAGGTTTTGGTTGTCGGGCTGGATAAGTTCGTTACGCCCGCGGCCGCCAAGTCTATCGCAGTCAAGATGGTCAAAGATTACGGCCTGAACGGGCAACCGCCGACGTACAAGGCATCGATAAAACACGGCACGATCATTTCTCAACAATACATCATGGCGACGAAAGGCGATTGTGGGTACGCCAAGGTTGCCGTAAGTGGCATAGGTTCGCTTGAAGGAAATCTTGGCGCGAAGGTTTCGGAGCTAAATAATAATTGGTCCGCCATGTTGCAGGTTCAGGGCTCTTTGAGGAAGAACCGGCTGGTCCCTGTCGGAAACAATTCGGCTTACGCGGTTATCCGGTCCGACGAAGATAACGGAACGATATTTATCGGGCATCCTGTCATTGCAGATAACAAGGATCTTATCTTGAACGTTACGCAAGATGGCGGTAAGTGGGTTCTTGAAGTTCACAACCCGACCGGTAAAGATATTGCTGCCACGGTAATGAGCAGTCCGGGAATTTCCGGATTCAAATATAAGCAAAGCGTAAGCGTACCGGCGGGAAGCAGTTTGCCAGCATTAGCGATTCCCGTAGGCGAGCCCGATAACAGTGCAGACGCGGAAACATGCCCGATCGACTGGGATGCGATGATAGCCGCTCCTTCCGCCACGAACAATCCGCCAACAAAGCCCGAACTTGTGACGCCAGAAGATGGAACGGCCGGTTTGGATGCAAGCGTAAATTTTGGTTGGTCGAAATCCAGCGAACCGGATGGCGACGATATCGTTTATCATCTCTACGTTTGCGAGGATAGTGAGTTTACCGGATGCGAACAGATCGATGTTTCGTTGAATGAGCTGAATAAGCACACGTCCGATCTTGCGATATTATTTCTTGGCGTGCCGTTTGCCGGGATGCTTACCAGAAAAAGAAGGATGCTTGTCCTAGTTATCGCCGCATTGTTAGCGTCGTCCGCATTTAATGCGTGCCGCGAAGCCGATAACGGTGCGGTTCGCAGCTTCCCCAAAAAGGTCGTGGCCGATTTTTCAACTACAGTAACTGGATTGAAGCCTGGCACGACATATTATTGGAAGGTAGTTGCCGATGACGGTAAGACCGGAACTGCCGAGAGCGATGTCTGGTCATTCACGACAAAGTAAAGTTATTTCTTGATCTCTCCAACCATTGGAACGAATTGAACTCCTACAAGTGGGCGCGATATCATTTTGCCGTTCGTCTTCGTGATAACGGCTAGCGTTTGCAGGGAATACGAATCGCCGAGCGGCATGACCATTCGGCCGCCTTCTTTAAGTTGTTCGATGAGGCGCGGCGGAACCTTATCTGCAGAGCAGGTGATGATGATGGCGTCGAAGGGCGCTTCTTCCGGCCAGCCGTAGAATCCGTCTCCTTGCCTCACATGAACGTTCGAATATCCAAGGTGTGCAAGCGTCGAAGTTGCCTTAGCCGCAAGGGTTTGGTCTATCTCGATCGTGTAAACATCGCCTACAATTTCTGAAAGTACCGCGGCGGAATAGCCGGATGCCGTGCCAATTTCCAAGACCTTCTGCCCTGGCCTTGCCCTTATCGCTTCGATCATAAGCGCAACCATGTACGGCTGCGAAATAGTCGAATCGTTACCAAGAGGCAGCGACATATCTTTATATGAACGGTCTATATATTTTTCTGGTGCGAACTCATGCCGCTGTACCTTGTCCATCGATGCAAGCACCGCGCTATCCTTTATCCCTTTTTGTTTTAGGGTTTCGACCATCTTTGCTCTGCCGGCCGCAAAGCTTTGTTCTTCGGCTTTAGGACCCGGGCTTACCGCAGCGTAAGCTTGATTAATTAACAAAAATGTGAGTATTAGTAGCGACCTTTTAAACATGGAGGCATATTAATCTATGAAACTCGTTTTAGCAACTCATAATAGGCATAAGGTGCAAGAGATCGCAGATGTGATAGCAGATCCGCGCATAGAAGTGCGGTCGTTGCTCGACTATGAAGTAAAGCTTCCGCCGGAAACGGGAACGACGTTCATTGCCAACGCGCAGGTAAAGGCGCGGACGGTTTACGACGAGCTGATCTTGGGTTGCAGCTGCGGATGTCAGCGCCCAAAAGATGTTTGGATCTTGGCGGATGATTCCGGGTTGGTTGTGGATGCGCTGGATGGAAGACCGGGTGTATATTCTTCGCGTTATTCGGGCGAACCGG
>CAIPVD010000061.1 GCA_903868375.1 uncultured delta proteobacterium | reverse complement strand
TGGATATTGGCCAATGGTTCAACTTCAATTGATCTAATCTCAGAGTTCATTATTTACCTTCCCTCTCTATTTTTACTAGTTTATCGGAGAACAATATCTAAATAGAAGTCTAGGCTTTATTGGTTGAAAAATCAATGATATACAAAATAAAAAGCTTGTGCTAGGCTTTAATTAGATTAATGTACCTGTGTAACAATAATGAATATAAAAAGGAAGGTGAACGGTTGGGGATAAAACACGTATTCAGTGGGCCATTTGTTAGAAGTTCATATATGGCCGATCAAATAAAGGCATAGATCAACAGGGGGGAATTTATGGACAAGAATCTTGCTCTCGAGATGGTCAGAGTAACGGAAGCGGCGGCAATAGCTTCGGCTCGCGTAATGGGAAGGGGCGACGAACGATTGGCTGACCAAGTGGCGGTCAATGCCATGCGCAGATCTTTGCAGATGATAAGCATCTGCGGAACGGTCGTAATCGGCGAAGGCGAACGCGACGAAGCACCTATGTTATACATAGGCGAAAAGGTCGGGAACTTCAAAAATGGCGACTGCGAAGTAGATATTGCACTTGACCCGCTTGAAGGAACGACCATCACAGCAAGAGGCGATTCAAACGCCCTGGCGGTAATTGCGGTGGCGGACAAGGGAAGTTTTCTTAACGCTCCAGATACATATATGGATAAGATCGCCGTCGGCCCCGACGCCAAGGGCGTTATAAATTTGAAACTTACGCCTACGGAAAACCTTCGCCAGATAGCAAAGGTCAAACGATGCGAAGTAAGCGAACTAACGGTCGTAATACTTGACAGGCCGCGCCACGAATATCTTATCAAAGAAGTTCGCGACGCCGGCGCAAGGATAAAATTGATCCGCGACGGCGACGTTTCTGGCGCGATAGCAACCTGCAGGGCGGAGCGAGGCGTCGATGTCCTTATGGGAATCGGCGGCGCCCCCGAAGGCGTGCTTGCAGCCGCAGCGCTTAAATGTATGGGCGGAGATATGCAAGGCCGGCTAAAGTTTAGAAACGATGAAGAAAAAGCACGGGCGACAAAGATGGGAATAAAGGACCTGGATAAAATATACACGGTCGATGAAATGGCAAATGGGAACGTTGTCTTTGCGGCAACGGGCGTAACTAACGGCGATTTCCTGAACGGCGTTGTATTTTTCGGCGGCGGTGCTACAACTCATTCCGTGGTCATGCGCTCGGAAACCGGCACCGTACGATACATAGAAGCCCATCACGATTTTAAAAGAAAACCCAAATATAGCTGGGAAGAATAAATGCCAAAGATAACGAAGGCGATCGACATTAAATCTCCGATAGAGAAGGTCTTTAAGCTGATACTTGATTTTGAAAGTTATCCTGAATTCTTGCCGGAGGTGAAGAGCGCCAGAATATTAAAAAAAAGCTCCGCACATATTGAAGTTGAATTCATCGTTAACCTGATCGTTGAAAGTAACTACGCTTTAAAGTTTAGCCCTAAAAGACCGAACGTCATTTCCTGGACGATGATTAAGGGCAAGAACATGAAGTCAAATACGGGGTCGTGGGAACTGTCAAGCAAGGGCAAGGAACTGACACATGTGATATATAATGTGGAGATAGAGTTCGATTGGTTCGTTCCAAGCTCGGTTGCTAGATCTCTCATGGAAAATAGCTTGCCAAAAATGCTAGAAAATTTTAAGTCGCGCGCGGAAGGCAACTAATGATGAACAACGAGAAAAACAATACTCCAAAGACGTTATTACCGGGCCCGCGCGATTACTCGGCACACCAACTCGTACCGCTCGATCCGCTGCGTTCGTATCTTGCCGAGGTACAGAAATATCCGATGTTAACGGAGGAAGAAGAAAGGGCGCTCATCGCCAAATTTAGAAGCGACGGCGATGTAGAGGCGGCAAGGCGCCTTGTTACTTCGCATCTGCGGCTTGTCGTAAAGATCGCCATGGAATATAGAAATGCCTATCATAATGTATTGGACCTGATAGGCGAAGGTAATGTTGGGCTCATGCATGCGGTTAAAAAGTTCAACCCGGATAAAGGAAGTCGCCTTGCCCATTATGCGACTTGGTGGATCAAGTCATATATCTTAAAATACATCTTAGATAATTTCAGGCTGATCAAGATCGGAACCACTAAAACACAGCGCAGGTTATTCTTTAATCTCATGCAGGAAAAGCAAAAGATCGAGCAAGCGGGCTATTATGCAGATTCCAGGCTACTATCCAGTAAATTGGGCGTGGACGTGGCAGAGATCGAAGAAATGTCTAATCGGCTTGAGCAGCCGGAATTGGCACTTGATGCGCCGGTAACTGGCGACCCAAGGAGCGCTTTACTTGAAGATTTCATCGCCGATAACGACGTCCCTATAGATGAGAAAATTGCGAAGCAACAGTTAAGCGATATCTTTAAAGAGAAGCTTAATGAATTTTCTGGTGAACTTAATGAAAGAGAATTGAAAATATTTCGCGAGAGATTACTTTCCGAAGTTCCGTTAACTTTACAAGCGATAGCCAATGAGTACGGCATATCTAAAGAAAGAGCCCGCCAGATAGAGGCCAGGATCATGGAAAAGCTAAAGGTTTACTTAAAGGATGTTATCAGGTGATCCTAATAGCGTTATTCCCAAATACACATCAAGTCGCATAAGAGATATTATGTTAACTTCGAGCTATTGTACATAGCATGCTCTCTTTACCATATCCCGATACAACTCGACGCTAACATAATATCCTGTATGCATACGCCCTGCCGTATTCATACCACCATCCCAAGCGCAGTCACTTTTTGTTCCCATTTTCTGGAACAAAACTACCCGGAAATGCACGTCAATACTGCATTATAAAATATGCATCGCCGTATCTCGTTGATATATAAACGAATTAATTTTATCAAATACGCCGCTTTTGGCATATCGCTTGCTTAACTAATACGTAGAGGCGGTTTGAAATGAAAATTAGCAACTTTTACGATTTTTTGCCGATAACTAATATAGGAGGTATGAATCAATGA
>CAIPVD010000060.1 GCA_903868375.1 uncultured delta proteobacterium | reverse complement strand
TTTTCACCAGTGCCCTGGCGCCTGATTCATAAGTGTAGGCCTCGGCAAGATTTGCAGGCGAGCCTGTCGGCGACTTATCCAAAAATTCTGCATAATCTCCCACAAGAACATTTGTATAGTTCGAACCGTGACTTATATTTTTATCGACGAACGTGATAATTGCTCTTACCGTTTCAAGCAGGGCGTTGGCTCTGTTGACGGCGCCTTTGATTAATCTGTCATCTGCCTCTTTTAAACACGTTGTCGATTGATTTGCGGCAAAGCATTCATAGTATTCTTTAAGGCCTTCCACGAACATCTGCTGATTTAGCGGAACGGTGCTATAACCAAGGAGCAGTTTTATGCTGGCCGGAACCTTTGGGTCTTTTAATTCTAATGTTTGATGGGCCATGTTTGTATCATCGTCTATCCAGACAGATGTGGAATAATGGAGCCTGACCGCTCCGCTATTGGTGCCGATTAGAAAGTACGGTGCATTGTTATAATATTTCTTGCCAGGGCAATAGTAAGTATCTTCAAGACCTGAACCCTTAATTTCGGCCAGAGCCTTCTTTGCCGGTTCCTGAAAAGCCTCGATGCTGTAGTTTTTTAGTATTTGAAGCGCTTCTATAAAACTATCTTTTTTGAAACATAAATAACGTTCAGACATAGCAGCCTCCTTTTTTGATAGATAAAGGGTTATAAGGTTATGCGTCGCAAGTCAAGGGAGGAATGCATTAATGAACGCGCTGTATTTCGGCGCCGAGTTCTACCAGCTTTTTGTCGAGCCCTTCGTAGCCCCGGTCTAAATGATAGATCCTTTGCACTTCGGTTTGTCCGTTCGCGGCAAGTCCAGCTATCACAAGCGAAGCCGATGCGCGCAGGTCGGTCGCCATTACCTGTGCGCCGATCAATTTATCTACGCCCTTGATTATGGCGGTCCTACCATCGACCTTGATGTCGGCACCTAGTCGAACGAGTTCCTGCGTGTGCATAAAACGGTTCTCGAATATCGTTTCGGCTATGACAGACGTTCCATCGGCAACCGTCATGCACGCCATGAACTGCGCCTGAAGATCGGTCGCAAAGCCCGGGTAGGGTGCCGTTGTTACGTCGACCGCTTTTAGCCTGCGTGGACCGTGGACGGTGAATCGCGATGTGTTTTCTATATCGCATGTGCAGCCGGCTTCCTGCAATTTCAGTAAAAGTGCTTCGATGAACTTTGGGTCGCAATCTTCGATCGTAATTTTGCCGCCGGTTATAGCCGCGGCGCACGCTATTGTTCCAGCTTCTATTCTGTCGGCGATGATGGTGTGATCTGCCGGACGCAGTTCCTTTACGCCTTCGATCGTTATCCTGTCGGTGCCGGCGCCTTCGATATGTGCGCCCATTTTTATCAGATAATTCGCAAGGTCTTCTACTTCCGGTTCGCGCGCTGCATTTTCTAGCACGGTCGTTCCATCGGCGAGCGTTGCCGCCATCATTATGTTTTCGGTGCCAGTTACCGTTGTGTTATCAAAATGGATCATGGCGCCTTTGAGGCGCTTTGCTTCCGCATTGATGTAACCTTCTTCGAGATTTATCTTCGCGCCCATCGCTTCGAGCGCCTTCAGATGCAGGTTGAGAGGCCTTGCTCCAATCGCGCATCCGCCAGGGAGCGATACGCGTGCGCTGCCAAACCTTGCAAGCATTGGCCCAAGAACAAGCGACGATGCACGCATTGTTTTGACGATATCGTATGGCGCTTCCGCCTTGTATTCTTTTGAATGGTTAAGTGTCGATGCGTGGTCGAGACTTACCGATATTCCGATATAGTCGAGGAGCTTCGCCATTGTTTTAATATCGGCAACGTGCGGAAGACGATGCAATGTGTGTTTTCCTTCGGCCAGGATCGCCGCCGCCATACATGGAAGCGCTGCGTTCTTAGCGCCGCTTATCTTCACACTTCCTTTAAGTTTCGCCCCGCCTTGAATAATGAGTTTATCCATAATTATTATTTGGTTTGAACTGCGATGATCCTTTCAATTCCGCTGTAATCTTTTATTACCTCCGGCTCTTTATAACAAGCCATGGCCTTAATCAATTCTTTTACTTTTTCTGCCTGCGCCTCTCCGATCTCCATGAATAACCAGCCTTCAGGCTTTAAGAACTTCGGCGCATCGGCGATTATCTTGCGGATAATTGCAAGGCCGTTGGCGCCTGCAAAAAGGGCTTCGGCAGGTTCGTGATCTCGAACCTCTGGCTGAAGCGAAGCACGTTCGACCTCTGGACAATATGGTGGATTTGAAATGATGAGATCGAATGTTTTGCCCGCTATGGGCATAAAAAGATCGCCGCGGAGCAACGTGACGCGATCTTTCCATTTTTCGGTATTCTGTCCCGCAATTTCAAGTGCCGCTTTCGAAATATCCGTACCAACGAACCTTGCCTCGGGCAATTGGCTGGCAAGCGCTGCGATTATAGCGCCGCTGCCTGTACAAAGATCTAAGATCCGTATTGGCGTGCCCGCGTCTAGGTGTGTTGGTGTTTCGGACGCCAGAACGCCAGAACCCACAGACGCCAAGACGGTTTTTAAGGCTTTTTCGACTAAAATTTCGGTTTCTGGCCTCGGAATAAGCACTGCCGGCGTGACCTTAATAGGTATCCCATAAAACTCCTGAACGCCGGTGATATATTGCAGCGGTTCGCGTTTTGCACGGCGCTGAATATAGCCTTTGAACGTAGCAAGGTCAGTTTCTGAAACAGCGGCTTCGAACGCGAGATATAAGTCTATTCTTTTTTTATTAAGCGTGTGTGCGAGAAGAAGTTCTGCGTCGAGCCTTGGATTTGGAACGCCGTTCTTTGTGAAATAATCAGCTGTCCACTCGATGAGTTTTAGGATCGTCCACATTAAGTTGACCAAGTTGACCAAGTTACTAAGTTGACCAAGTTAAGATCAAACCAACTCGGTCAACGTATAAACTTAAAAACTTGGTCAACTGCTACTCTTCATCGCTTCAGATTGGTAATGTGTTCGAAGCGATGTAATGAACTCGTCCAGCTTGCCTTCCATCACCTGGTCGAGCTGATATATAGTTAGCCCGATCCTGTGATCGGTCACTCGGTTCTGCGGGAAATTATATGTGCGGATCTTTTCAGAGCGGTCGCCGCTTCCGACCATCGATTTGGTTGTCTTTCGGATCTCGGCATCTTGTGCTTCCTGCTTCTGATCGAAGAGCCTCGAGCGCAAGAGCTTCATCGCCTTGCCTTTGTTCTTTATCTGCGAACGTTCTTCGCGGCAGACGACGACCATTCCACTGGGGATATGTGTGACGCGAACGGCCGAGTCGGTCGTGTTGACTCCCTGGCCGCCTGGGCCGCTTGCACGGAAAACGTCTACTTCGATATCTTTTTCGTTGATGATCACGTCAATGTCGTCGGCTTCGGGCAGCACGGCGACAGTTACCGCCGAAGTGTGAATGCGTCCGCTTGCTTCGGTCTTTGGAACGCGCTGTACGCGATGGACGCCGCCTTCATATTTCATGCTGCTATAGACCTTGTCGCCGCTGATCGTTGCGGTTATTTCTTTGAATCCGCCGATGCCTGTTGGGCTCGAATCCATTATTTCGACCTTCCAGCGCCTGCCTTCTGCAAAACGCGAATACATCCTGAAAAGTTCGGCGGCAAAAAGAGCCGCTTCGTCGCCGCCGGTGCCAGCGCGGATCTCCAAGATGACGTTCTTTTCGTCTTTAGGGTCCTTCGGAAGCAGCAAGAGTTTTAACTGTTGTTCCAAGTTTGTGAGTTCCGTTTCAAGGTGGACGAGTTCATCCTTCGCCATCTTGCGCATTTCATCGTCCGATTCGTTCTCAAGTATATGTTTGTTGTCCGCTATATCTTTTGTAATCTTTTTGTATCGGCGGTACGTTGTGACGAGTTCGGTAAGAGATGAATGTTCCTTGGCGACCTTTTGGAAATTTGCCTGGTTCGATACGATATCCGGATTTGAAAGTTCACCAGCCAGCTCTTCGAACCTTTTCTCTACATTGTCGAGTTTTTTGAACATAAACAAAACCCACTAAGGGATTTCTCCCAAAGTGGGCTTTAATGGCCTAAAAGCGCGCAAATATCAGGGGGGACATTATGCGCAAAGCCTTAGAGGCCAAGTATTTCAAAACTAATTCGTTGCCGCTGTTTTCTTTGCAGCTGCGTAACGCTTATTGAATTTTTCGACCCTACCTGCCGAGTCGATGATCTTCTGCTTGCCTGTGAAGAACGGATGGCAAGAGGAGCAGATGTCGATGGACAGGTCCTTACCAACGGTCGACTTCGTCTTAATGATGTTTCCGCAAGCGCAGCTGATTTGAACCTCGCTGAATTTCGGATGTATTTTTTCTTTCATAATATTCCTTTATAAGTCCTGTAACTCAATGCCATCAAAAGTTGGCGCTTGCTAACATAAGCCATTATCAATGGCAAGGGTATTTTTTTTAGGGTAAAGCATTATTGTGAATTATGCGATTACTATGAGGTTTTGGTAGTCCTTGCTGTTGATTTCATTAGTGTTTTTGGAATAGCCCTAACTGTGGAAGTGATGGGCGCTGACAATATACTGTCGCAAATTGCTATGCGTGCCTCGTCTGTCATCTTCTTCGTTGATTGGTTTTGGCCTGCCTTTGACATGTGGCCATTTTCAAGCATTGTGTGAAGAGGTACCTTTGTTTTGATCGATGAATATTTTGCGTTTGAAGCGAAATCTGCCGATTCGGAGTTTCTTGCTCCGAATCCGTCTTTTGAAACCGGGGCTTTAGCCGATTCGCTGAAAGCCGGCTGGTTTGAAGTCAATTGCTTGCGTTCCAGATAGTTGGAACCAACGCGCTTGGGTTGTTCCACGTTCTGCCTAACGGAAGTTGAAAGCTGTTTATAATTGATCGCCATGTTTAAATGTTCCTATGTTTCTAAGTTCCTGTGTTAGTTCAAAAACCCCAACTTTTCGGCCATTCCAACGATCGATGCCGCCGCGTTGTCTTCAACTAGATCTAAGAATTTCGATCCTTCTATCTTCGCCCAGAACTCTTCGTCGCTTATGTTGTCGATGTCGAAGTCTACGCTTCTGTATGCCACGTTGTTCGTAGCCCCGCGCGTTATCTGATTTATCACAAGATGCTCGTCGCGATTATACTTATCTCTGAATTCAGGGCGCGTATGAATCATACATTCATTTTCGATGAGTACCTCAAATACCTTTATCAGTTCTTCTTTTGTTAATCTCTTCATATTATTTTCCCCCTTTGGCTTCAACTACTTGTGCTGCAACAGCTGCTATTCCAGTATGCGCTATCTTATCCAGCGCCAGCGCAGCCAACCTTCCATCTATCTTTCCCAATTTGACCAAGCCGTTGCCGATATTTTCCGCCGATTTCAATGTGAAGCCGCTAGAGTTACCGAATCTTGCCGCCGAACTTTTTAATCCGCTCATCTGTTGGAATGCTGCAGCTGCTGCAACAGCCTGTCCGATTGGAAGGGAAATCGTTTCCTTGCCTGCTTTGATAACACAAGTTTCCTTATTGCACGACTCGATCGTGAAATGTTCGGCCAACGGTTTCAATGCATTTGGAAAAGTTAATGATGCCATAATATTTACCCCTTTTAAATTTGTCAGACGGCTCACCCACGGATAGATATAGCAATTGTGATGCCAAGATAGTCTGTGGTTTATGGTTGGTCGGCGGTCTTAAAAAAGCCTATAAAAACAACATGTTATTGATAGATTCCGGCGTGGCTGCGTTCCTGGGTTCCTAGGTTCCAATTGGCATTCGGGGTCAATTATCCCCAATGGTGAGGCTAAAATGGGGACTATTATTTAACGGTGATTTCGCCAAGCAGGTTTAAGCCAAGCTCTTCATTCCATACATCTTTGTTGGCTAGCCTTATGCGGTAGAGTGGATTGCCGGCAAGTTTTTCGTTCGCATCCAGTATTCCCAAGTAGATCTCATATTTGCCGGACGCTGTTCCTTTTGGAATTGAAAATTGTGCGGATACATCGCTTTCTTTTTGGGGATCCCATCCTGTTACGTCGGCCTTTGGTTCCGCGATCTTAATCATTGTGCCTGCGGCATCACGAAGAAAGAACGCCAGTTTTTTGTAGTTGAATGGCGCCGCGTTGCCATCATTTTTGATGCGTAGCCTAATGTCGCCAGAATTTCCGGCGATTAATGATTCCGGAAACCATGCATCGGTCAGGACGAGCCGGTAGCCAAGTTTCTGCTCGATCTTTCCAGTGCAGCCATTTTCTTTCCACGAATCGATGACGTTTTGGTTGCCAACGCCGTTCAAAAACGAAAGGCCCAAGAATTTTGAATAACTTTCAAATTCAGAGCAGCCGGTCTCGGGGCCATTGCGGCACGTCTCTCCGCCAACGGGCCCGCCAGCCTTCATCGCCACATATTCGTTGCTGCTTTTCTCGAACGTTCCCATGTCGGTATCCGTTCCGCCTATGCAGTCATCGTACATTCCGCAGAGTGAAACGTTCTTTTCGCCCGCTATTTGCCGGCATTCATTTACAAAGGCTGGCTTTCTGAACTGAACTTTGATGCCGGTGTTCATCGTGGCGCCAAGTAACGATCGAATCAGCTCTCCGCGAGAGTCGTCGTCTTTTACCAGTTTGCAGTCTTTTGGATGGTTATGCCATTCACCCCATTTGCCGGCAAACCCAGCCTGAAGCGAAGCAATGAGTTTCGCTCTTTTCCTGAATAGAGGCGCAAGTTGTCCCATATGTTCCGTGACCAACCGAATGGGCGGGTCGAAGCTATCTTCGCCCCCGTGGTATGCAAAGCGGAGGATTATCTTAACTCCCGCTTTTTCGGCGTCGTCGAACATCTTGTCTAGCCCCTCAATGAACGAAGCGTTGATCTGTGAATCTTTGAATTTTTCTAATCCGGCCTGAACAAAGACAAGCGTTCGGCCGATCTCTCTGGCTTTTTGGAAAAGCTGATCATAGCCGTAAGAAGATTTATTTGGGAACTCTTCGTAGCTGTAGAAACCGCGCTCCGGATTTATTATCGGTTCATCGCCTGCGGTCGGGCTAAATAATTTGTGGATAGGCGCAGATCCCCAGCAATGCTCGCCGTAGAACTTGTTGAAGGCAACTCCGTCGCGTGCAAAGGAATAGGAGCTTGGGTTTTCCGAACCGTTGTCTTCGATAAAAACGTATCCGGTACCTTCGCCCAGATCCGTTTTGAGTAGGGCGATGGAATCGTATACTTTTAAAACTGATATCCAATCTTTACCGGGCGAAACGGCGGAATATTTCTTTCCGTACCAGATATTATCTCTGGCCGGATCCAATTTTTGTCCGCACCCGAAGTATATGATTACATCATTACCCATATCGTTATGGTTATCGTCGCTTATTAGAAAAGGTTGCTAAAAAAGAAGGCGGCTACTTTTGGTAGCCGCCCCCGGTGTGGATCAATGTAATTAACTATTTTTCGTTCTTTGCAAGGCCGCCGCGTTTTGAGAAGGCGATGGCGATGGCAAGGAGCAGTATGCATGCTGCTGCGATGAGCCCTCGTGTCTGCCACGTGATATCGCGGATGACGAACGGTGCAATTAATATTGCGACCAGGTTCATGACCTTGATGAGCGGGTTAAGTGCCGGGCCTGCCGTATCTTTGAAAGGATCGCCTACGGTGTCGCCTATTACGCTCGCTTTGTGGGCCTCGGTCTTTTTGCCGCCCAAATAACCGTCTTCGATCTTTTTCTTGGCGTTATCCCAGACGCCGCCGGTGTTCGCCATAAATACCGCGAGCAGCTGGCCTGTTAAGATCGCGCCGACCAAATATCCGCCAAGAGCGCCGGCTCCGAGCGAGAAACCTACCAATATCGGAGTAACTATCGCGAGTATCCCGGGGCCTAACAGTTCTTTCTGTGCCGCCGAGGTAACGATAGAAACGCATTTGCCGTAATCGGGCTTGTCGGTTCCCTTCATTATGCCCGGCTTTTCGCGGAACTGTTTGCGAACTTCCTCAACTACAAGAAATGCCGCGCGTCCAACCGCTTTGATAGCGAAGCTGGAGAATAAGAACGGAACTGCTCCGCCGATGAGGAGCCCTACGAAAACGAGAGGCATGTTCACCTGAATGCCTATATCCATCAATTTTGTTTCATCGATGAACGAACGGAAGAGAGAAATGGCTGCGATGACCGCCGTTGCAATGGCGAGTCCTTTTGTCAGTGCCTTGGTAGTGTTACCGATGGCGTCTAACCATGAAAGGTTCCTGCCTGCCGCTCCAGCCTTTTCTTCGGTGATACCGCTCATCTCAAATATGCCGTGAGCGTTGTCCGTGATAGGGCCGTATGTGTCCATCGCAAGGATGAAGCCGGTCGTGGTTAATAGCCCCAAGCCGGAGAGTGCCACGCCGTAAGCTGCCATTGCAACGCTGCCGTGGAATATCAGGACAGAGCTGACGATCGTGCCGGCTATGGCAAGGATCGCCCATACCGTTGATTCAAATCCATATCCCATGCCGGCGAGCAGTAACGTTGCAGCTCCGGTCTTTGCGGCGTAAGCTGTCTCTGTTGCCGCGTTCTTATCGGGATGCGTGAATATGTTCGTGATCCAGAGGGTTACGAATGCGAGAAGTATTCCGACCGATGTTGCATAGGTAAAGCGCCAGTCAGGCGTTCCCGTGTTTGGATCGATGACATAGTAATAGTTCACAGCAATGAAACCGACGATAGAAGCGATGCCAGATACAAGATAGCCGATCGTGATAGGCCTCATCGGGTCTTTTATCGTGTTCTCGTTCGCCTTCACGCACCATGTGCCGATGATGGAAGAGAATACGCCGACCGCGCGCACGAGAAGCGGGAAGATGATCATTATCAAGGCGAACTTAGAAGCGTTCGCGCCGTATGTCGCCTGGAATTGCGGATCTGCCAAAGCGCCCGCCGCTAGAATGATCGCGGCAACAAGCGTTACTTCGTAACTTTCAAAGACATCCGCTGCCATGCCTGCGCAGTCGCCAACGTTATCGCCAACGTTATCTGCGATCGTTGCGGCGTTCCTGGGATCGTCTTCTGGGATGCCAGCTTCGATCTTACCAACTAAGTCTGCGCCGACATCAGCTGCCTTCGTAAATATGCCGCCGCCGATACGCATGAAAAGCGCTGCCAAACATCCGCCGAATCCGAAACCGATCAAGACCTTCATTGCATCCTGGCGGAAGATGAGGAATATCACCGTTGCGCCGACAAGCCCGAAGCCTACCGTGAACATTCCGGAGACCGTTCCTGCGCGGAATGCAAGTTCTAACGCCTGTTTGAAACCCTTCAGCGCCGCGGCAGCTGTGCGAACATTGCCTCTAACGGCGAGCCACATTCCAACGTAGCCGGCGCCGTAGCTTGCCATAACGCCCATGACGAACGCTATCGACACGCCTATCGGCAGGTAGCCGGTGTAGGTGTCCTTAAGTGACGAATAGAGAAAGTAAAGGCCGACCGCGATGATGATGACGAACCATATCATCGTGGAGAACTGCTTCTTTAAATAGGCCATTGCGCCGACTTCGATGGCGTCGGCAACTTCCTGCATCTTTGCGGTTCCGGCGTCGGAATGTATGACGCTCCTAACCAGATAAAGCCCGTACAGCAGGGCGATGACAGCCGAGCCCAGCACGCTCCAGAGAAGCGTTAGCTCTAGTTGCCCTAATGCCGGTAATACCAACGCGGATTCAGACATGTTTTTTCCTCCTTGTTCTTGTTGAAATGATGCGCAGGTTCTTTAAGCGTAGGCGGGGAAAATGTCAAAAAGAAAATTGGTTTTAAGATGTCTTAATAGGCGGTTCTATATCACTTACGGTTGAAACTGTGCCGGGAACGATATTAGAGTTGTCATCGTTACCTATAGCGTTCCCTTGAGCTATTAGTTCCTGTAGTTCGGCTGCTTCAGGATCGTCGTCATTATTGTCAGGATCTTTAGGGCCTTTGGCTCCATGCGGCTTTTTAGTACCTCTGCCACCTTCCAGATTTGCCAGAGCTTGTGTGGCCTTTACCGGCGCTGGAGTCTCTATTCCGGAAACTGATCCTGTAGCGCTTACTTTATTGCCGCTCGATACCTTAGAAGGGTCATCCACCTTCGGTGTTTGTGGATTTGTTCCAGCGAGAGGATATCCTCCCATAGTAGCTTGCCACTGTGCCATTTGAGCTTTTCTTATCTCATCATCATCATCCAAACTGACGGTTTTTATAGCCATAAAAGTTTCCTTTCGTTGTTTCATAACTATTATCGGTTGGAGGTATAGTGAAAGTTGCTACAATTTTTAGTTTTTAGTTTTAGGCTCGCTTTTTTGACACTTTTATATTAAATTGTCGAATTGAGAATGATCAAATCAAATCAAATCAAATCAAATAGTTAGGCATAAGTGCTGGTTGGCATTCTTCTTGCTTTATTGAACCTAGGTTGGGATGTTAATTATGCGAAATAAAATGAAGGAGTAAATATGAAATTCAGTTCTTTAGTTGCGAAGGTCAGTTTGCCAGCAATTATGGTCAGCATGCTATTTGTTGTGGCGGCAGCAGATCCGACAGGATGCGGCGATCAAACTGAAGCCTATAAGGCACAATTTGAAACAAGCAGCATAGTAGTGAAATTGATTCCTGCAGATGGTTCCAAAAATGTTAATATCGGTTCCGAGGTTTCTTTTAAGATTACTGGGCCGATCCCA
>CAIPVD010000059.1 GCA_903868375.1 uncultured delta proteobacterium | reverse complement strand
GGTCTTAACAAAGAAGATATCTTTTTGATCCATCCTAAGGAAGAGGTGATCGAGGGAATAAGGTGCGTGCCGGATCTGAATTCAATGATGAAGGTGCATGGGCATAAGCCGGTCGATATGCTCGTAGTTGGAATACCTGCAAAAGCGGCGGCGGAGCTTATGATGGAGGCGATAGACGTAGGAGCTGCTAATTCCATCCAGGCGATATGCGCAGGATTTGGCGAGACCGAAGGCGGCAAGGAGCTGCAAAAGAAGCTCGAGGCGCACCTGCGAAAATTTGATAGCGATCCGGTGAAGCGGCTTGTAATAAACGGGCCGAACACGCTTGGCAATATATCGGGCAAGATAAGAACGATGTTCACGTTCCCTCAAAAATCTTCTGCAACGGGGAAAGGCGCAACTAACGTAGGGCTTATCTGCCAGAGCGGCGCCTTCATGGTCACCTCGATATCCGAGCTTGCCGATGTGATATCGCCATCGGTTTCAGTTTCGGTTGGAAACCAGATGGATATAACGGTTGTCGATTGCCTTGAATTTCTTTTGGACGATGCGCGGCTTAAAACCTATGGCCTATACATCGAAGGGCTTAAGGCAGGTGAAGGCGTTCGCCTGATGGAGCTATCGAAGAAGGCTCTTTCCCTTGGCAAATATGTCGTTATCTATAAAGCCGGCCGGACAAAAGAAGGAGCTGATGCCGCAAAAGGCCACACGGCGGCGATGGCGGGGGACTATGGCCTCTTCGAAGACCTTCTCTCAATGAACGGGGCGGTCATGGCAGATACGTTCGAAGAATTTCAGAACTTAATGATGCTCACTTCGAATATAAAGCCGATCAAAAAACAGAAGCCGCTGCACGTTGCCGCTTTATCGAACGCCGGATTTGAAAAATGCGCCATAGCGGATCATTTAATGCGCGCAGGTTCAGGCAAGTTCAAACTTGCGAACTATGAAGGTGGAACGATCAAAAAGATCGCCGCCACCTACGAGCGTTACAAAGTTTCCGGCATCATGGATATTCACGACATCTTGGACCTAACGCCCATGATGGACGATGCCGGCTACGACGAAATTATTAGGGCGGTTCATTCCGATCCAAATGTCGGCCTTGGGATATATTCTATAGTTCCCGAAACGTTCCAATTAAATATCAGAGAAGCCGGCGCGGACAGAGAGGTGGACCCGCGCGAAGGAATTCTGGAAAAATTGATCCGATTCAATAAAGAAACAGACAAGCCGTTCGTGGTTTCGATATCTTCCGGCTGGAAATATGACGATTTTGCAAACAAATGTTTGGAAGCAGGGATCCCATGTTTTAGAAGAGTCGATGATGCCGCGAGAACGGTGGATAAGTTGCTTAGAGCGGTTTTGTAATCTATTTATTTAATAACTTCGATTTCAGAAGACAGACGGCGGATGCGCCTGAATTGAAGCCAACTTTCGTATCATGGCGTAAGATATTTTGAAATGCGTGCAGAGCCCGGAATAGAGATCTTCAGAGATGTAACCAAAAGATAGAAGAATATCCAAGCAAGACATGCATTCAGCAATAGAAGCCGTTGAAATATTGAAGAACCTGTTTCTTTCTTTTGGATATAACCTTCCGTTACCTTCAGAGAGATTCAATATCGCGCTGGATAGTGCCCTCTTAAATTGATCTACAAGATAACCTTCCCCTCTTGGAAGTGTGCGTGTCAGGGATGGCACCCTTTTTGCTACTTCTAAGAGTACGCAATACGCTTTCAGTCTGTGATGATTCATAAACTTTTCTCCTTTTGTTGTTT
>CAIPVD010000058.1 GCA_903868375.1 uncultured delta proteobacterium | reverse complement strand
GGTTAGCGGCATGTTGATAAGCTTTTCTGCGAGGCGCTCCCCTTGAGGCTCACCGAAGAAGAGCCTGTGGCGATGAACGAGATAGATGGTAAGCCCCAGCACAAGGAAGAGCGACAGTATCCCGCCAACCGACCAGATGAAAACGTCCGACGAAGGAACGTTGCCGATGCTTTTGTCCGATGGCCAGTTGTTCGTATATGTGTAATTTTCGCCTAGCCGGTTAGTGGAAGCGACCCACGCCGTCCAGAAGAAGAACCTTGCGATGCTTTGGCTCTCTTCGAGTGTTCCCGTGGTGGCGTGCAGGAATCCGTAGCCGGGATCTCCGTTCAAAAATTCGTTCTCCCAATATGCCTCGACTATGTATAGCGCGTGCCTTTGCGCGTTGGTCAGCGTAAGCGTTCCGGTCAACGGATCGTATCTATTAACCTTGATCTCGGAAATTACCTTTGCCGATATGTTGTTCTGTTCTTCTTCGGTTAGCGAAACGAACGGCTTAATGTTCGTGTGCGTTGCGTAATAATCGCGCATTAATTGCCCGATCATGTGTGCGGTCGTTGCGGAAAAATCGGGGCCTCTCTGCGAACCGTGTCCCCAAACGCTGCCGTGGTTCATGAGGCCATACTTCTGGTAAACTTCCTGGCCGGCAAGCAGCTCGTTTTTCGCGAAGAGCACTTCTCCCGTTTCATCTACGAAGCGTTCCGGATAGGGTGGCGCCTTCGATACCATGTAGTGCCCGCCCACAAGAAGGACGGCCATCGAGACGACGAAACTTACTATCGCGCACCATTTAAGTAATTTTATGCTCATGAGAACCCCCGTTAAGATGAGGGATTAATACAGGAGTGCTTCGGTTAAGTCAATTGGCGGGAATTACGGAGCTTGCGCTAAACCGCAAATGGGCATAGGGTGCAGCTCTCAAGTGAAACAAAGACACAAACCACGCGGCGTTACGATCATTTACGAAGATGATGCTCTGATCATCGTTGATAAGCGCGAAGGACTGCTCTCGGTAGGTACCGACAGAGATAATACGGGAACCGCTTATCACATTCTTACAAACTACATTCGCAAGGGCCAATTGCGTTCGAGCAAACGTTTATACATTGTCCACCGTCTGGATAGGGAGACTTCCGGCATACTGATGTTTGCTAAGACCGAGCTGGCAAAGAGGTTGCTTGAAGAAAAATGGGCGAGGGTTAATAAGATCTATTTGGCCGTTATTCATGGTACGCCTGCCAAAAAAGAGGATACTATTTCTTCTTATCTCGCGGAAAACAGCGCATACACGGTCTATTCGACTCTCGACAAGACAAATGGCCGGCTTTCACATACGGCATACAAGGTAATAAAGGAACATGGAGGCTTAAGCCTGCTCGAGGTAAAATTGCTCACCGGCAGAAAAAATCAGATACGAGTCCATCTGGCTGACATCGGCCATCCGATAATCGGCGATAGAAAATACGGATCCGTAGATGGATCGGCGGGCCGCATGGCACTTCATGCATGGAAGATAACATTCCACCACCCTATCATTTCCAAGACGCTTGAGCTGGAAGCCCCGATACCCAAGCCTTTCTATTCGTTAATGGGTGGAAGGATTTAAAATGCTTTGCGGAGAGGGTGAGATTCGAACTCACGGTACATTTCTGCACGCCGGTTTTCAAGACCGGTACCTTCAACCACTCGGTCACCTCTCCAATAAAATTTTGACATAGATATAGCTAGCTAGGCGGTTTTGTCCAGCATTAAAAGCCGGAGATAAAATGCTTTAACTGAATGCTGTTATTTTGGAGAGTCTTGGTTCGATGGAGAAGGTGGTATGAGCTTGTATCCGCCTTTTTCGTTTCGATCAAGGCGGTAGAACTGTAAAAAATCATTTAGCTCTTTGGTAGCGCTGCTCTCATTCGTGTCTTGTTCATTATCAACTCGTTCCTTTACTCCGAAAAGCCTCTCCGCTGCAGCAATGGGGTTTTCGGTGCACATAATATTCCATTTTCCGCTGTTGTCGTCATCATTTTGCTTTTCGATGCGGATGGTGCAGATAGCATCTTTCCATTTGCTGACTCTCTCCGAAAAGAAACCCGCGATATCGCCGCGGCAAGTTTCATCGCCTAACGACTTGGAATCCTCCTGAAAGCAGCGTGGCATGAACTCGACCCTAACGTCGTCTTCCTTTGGTGCAAATGTCTGCTCTCCACTGCACTTCGTAATTGTTAGAGTGCGGGTGCTATCGCATACCGATCTTGGGCCCACGCGGTGTTCGGATGCGTGGCAAACTTTTTCATCCTCGGTGCTTGTTTTGCAAGTGGAATCTGGCAATGTTCTTTTGAACATTTCCTTAATAACTTCGACCTCGTCGCTGCAGGAAGTGTCGGGCCTTCCCGTAATGCTGTTTGGCCTTTCATCTAAGCTATCGCATGTCCTTGAAAAGGTTATTGTCATATGTTGGTTATATCGGCATATTATGGAAAAAGTTGCTAACTTTTTTTAAAAATAGTAAAGGAGCCTTATATGAAGAATAAAATGATCGTGACGTGCCTGTTGTTTTGCCTCTGCATGGTAGCGCTGGTTGGATGCAATAGGACCAGCAATAAAGTGCTGGTCGTGCTTTCAGCGGCGGATCACATTACGCTGAAAGAGGGCGTTCCACATGAAACGGGCTTCTTTCTGAACGAACTTGCGACGCCGCTTATGGCGCTGATAAAGGCGGGATATAAGCCGGTCTTTGCATCGCCTGGCGGAAAAGTTGCGAATGCCGATAAGTCAAGTGACAGCGCGACGTGGTTTTCTTCGGAGGCTGAATATAATGAAGCCAAGGCGCTGCTGAAATCTAACGCAAGCTTTAACCATCCTTTAGACCTGTCCAAGATGTCGCCCGCCGATGTGAATAAATATGCCGCCATATTTATTCCCGGTGGCCACGCCCCAATGGAAGACCTGTATCAGGATAAATATTTAGGCACGATATTACGCGAGTTTCACAAAGAAAAAAAGCCGACCGCTTCTATATGCCACGGTCCCGTTGCGCTGCTGTCGGCAGGTGGCGGCCCTTTGTGGCCTTACAGGGGCTATAAGATGTCGGTGTTTTCCACGAAGGAAGAGAAACTGGCGGAAGATGGCGGCCTGCTTGGCGGGCACGTTCAATTCTATCCGGAAGATAAGCTTGCTTCGCTTGGAGCTATAATCGTGAACACCGATACGCCTTGGGCTCCGAACGCAGTTGCCGATAGAGAGTTAATCACAGGGCAGAATCCAAAATCAGATGCAAAATTTACCGAACTTTTTCTTGATGCGCTAAAGCGTTGGAAGGCTTCAAAGTAGCCGCATTGATCTGTCATTTCCCGGGGCTTAGAAATTTCTTAACGATATTTGCCGATGTATGCCTGCATAACGAATTTTCCATGCGTTGCAGGTCGCCCATCGGGCCGTTTGGCCAGGCTGGCGATATGGCATTTGTTGGTCTATCGGACATTATTTCACCTATACCGACATATTCGGCGTTTCGCAAAAAAAGTTGCTAAGTTTTTTAGGGGGTTCTTTAGGGGTTATCTGCACAATTTTATTGAAAAGCGGCGTCGATTCAAATATAAAATGCTCCCATCTTGTAAACAAACCTTAAAAGGAGGAGCGAATGGAAGAGAAACTTGCTAACCCGGCACCACTAGGACTACTAGGTTTCGGCATGACCACGGTATTGCTGAACCTGCACAACGCAGGGCTCATCGAGCTTTCGATGATGATACTCGCAATGGGCATCTGCTACGGCGGGCTTGCCCAGATCATCGCAGGCATTATGGAGTTCAAAAAAGGTAACACGTTCGGCACGACGGCATTCATATCTTACGGCTCGTTCTGGTTGACCCTTGTGATAATTCTCCTGTACAGGACCGGTGGCGCAGTAACGGCAGAGCCTAGCAGCGCTTCTATGGCGGCATATCTTTTCATGTGGGGCCTGTTCACTTTCGTAATGTTCATCGCAACGCTAAAGCACAGCCGAGGGTTGCAGGTAGTTTTCTTCACTCTTGTCGTGCTGTTCTGGTTGCTTGCTTATGGCGATTATACAGGCAACGCGTTTGTTAAGAAGATAGCCGGCTGGGAAGGCTTGTTCTGCGGATTCAGCGCCATCTACGTTGGCCTGTCGCAGGTACTTGCAGAGGCTTATAAGAAAACAGCGTAATTTTTTAGATATGATCGTTATGAAGGGGGAACGGGCTTACCGCTTGTTCCCCCTTTTTTTATTTAAGCCTAAAATGGATCTTCATCGACTTGCCGCCCACGGTGAATTTACCGTGCCCGTTGTGATGAAATATTTTAGGGTTCTTTACCTTCGGATCGATCCACGCCTTAACCACTTTCACTACGAACAAATTATATTTCGTTGCAAGTTTCGAGTCGACGACCTTGCATTCTAAATTTGCATAACATTCATCCACAAGCGGCACCTTAACTTTTGAGGCTGGCGCTTTCGTTAGGCCGAACTTTTTGAACTTGTCCACTTTCCTGCCGGAAACGTTGCCGCATGCAACCACCTTTTTGGCAATGTTCGCGGTTGGAATATTTATCACGCATTCCTTCGTAGCCTTAAGCATGCCGAAGGTGTGGTTCATGTTCGATATGATAAGCCCAACGAGCGGCGGTTCAAAATCGATCATCGTCTGCCACGACATAGGCATGACATTCGTTTTGCCTTTGTGAGAGGTGGATATCATTATCACAGGGCCGGGTTCTAAGAGTGAATAAACTTCGGAGAGGGGAAAGTTGTGTTTGGTCATGGTTCCACCAAGCCATTTTATATATCAGTTTATGGTAAAAGACAAGTTTGGCTTGTAAAGATTGCCATAAAAAGATATGAGGCTGTTCAAAGAAGTGCGCGGATTGCAATCTTTGTCAAATATGAGAGTATAATTCTTATGAGATCAGTTGGTTTTCAAGATGTAGTATCTCTATTAGATAGGAAGTACAGGTTTGTGGTTGAAAGCAATAATAGCATTTTTATCCTGGAATTAGAGCGGTTCCTTGCCTTTTTAAGGAGTGATAGTAGATTTTACACATATGCCAAACAACTTGTTCAAGAAGTCGAAGCTAACCATGAGGCTTACCTAAAACAACTAGATAAAGAACGGCAAGCGGCAATAGAATTAAGGAAGTTGATTTGCCAAAAATATCCTAAATTAGACGATAGTAATCGGGTAGAAAATAAAGAAAACATCCATGACCGAGAATTTCGTTACTCGTTTGCTAATTTCGATAATATACTACGATTAGAATCAAGATCGTCATATCCACTGGTTTCAGACCCTTTAGACGATGACACTGATATTGCAAAACTAATAAGAATATTAAAATACAAAATAGAGTGCTATGAAGATAGAGGCTCAGATGGAAAAAAGAAAAAAAACATCAATTCGAGTATAGCAAACAAATACCAAGATTTAGAAAATGGTCGTAAATTTAATCATCTAAATTGGCTAAACTACCAACGAACATCTGCTGGAGTCGCCTTATATCATTTGCAACAACACGTAAAAAAAATAAATCCTAAACCAGAACCGGCTTCTGCTTGGTCTAAGCTGCCCACGAAGGACAAGTTTAAAGTAGCTACTAAATTTATTTTTGAAGAAAAAATATATAGTTGGGTAATATATGCTGCCTATGGAAATATCTCAAACAAATCTGAATATAATCCCAATAATTTAAACGTACAACAGTTAGAGAAGATTTTGGATAATGTAAAAAATGATTTGAAAAGAGTTTACGAAGCAATTAGGCAGGAGATAGGTTCACAGATATATAATCAGCAACTAATGAATAATTATAAGGGTAGAAGTCAGTGGTACAATAGAGATTATTTAAGGTCTCTGATTTCAAATAATAATGGTGAGTATGTTAGGGATAGGGAAAAAAACCTAACACGTGATTTGTCTCTTTATCTATGCGATAACGGAATTGCTGCTCTGTATAGAGCAAGATTTGGAAGTCATGAAATTGATATATTAGAAATCGAAACTAACAACCCTATTTTTGTAGAAGTTAAAGTTTATAAATCATCAAGAGATAAAACTAATCTAATTTCCG
>CAIPVD010000057.1 GCA_903868375.1 uncultured delta proteobacterium | reverse complement strand
TTCCAATAAAACCTGTTGCACCAGTGACCAGTATTCGCATAGATTGCTCCTTACAATGAATCTTATCCCAAATAGCGGCGTACCTATCAAGGTAATTTTTGAAGATGACGATATAATCGTCGTCGATAAACAGGCTGGCGTCCCCGTCTATCCACTAAAAGACGACGAAAAGGATACGCTAGCAAACGGACTTGTCGCAAAATGGCCCGGCGCCGATTTCGTCCACCGGCTGGACAACGACACAAGCGGCCTCATCCTTGCGGCAAAGAACGGCGACGTGCTAAAAAAGATACGCGAGCAGTTCGAGGCTCACACCATCCTAAAACACTACACGGCACTCGTGCTGGGCGAACCGCCTCCGCAAGAAACGATAAAAACGCCCGTCGTACACGATCCAAAGAACGCCAAGCGAATGCGCGTTGTCACTAAAGGCTCGCGACTGGAAACAAGCGACAAGGCACAGGAAGCCGTAACTAACTTCAAGGTCATTAAAAAATATGCTGCGGGCGCTTATTCCCTGCTTGAAGTTAGAATTAAAACAGGCGTTCGCCATCAAATCCGCGTCCATCTTGCATCTATCGGACACCCTTTAACAGGCGACCCACTTTATCAAAACTCTCGCAGTCGCAAGATAGATCGTTTGGGCCTAAAAAGGCAATTTCTTCACGCAAGTAAGCTAGGCTTCAATCATCCAAGAACGGAAGAATGGGTAGAGTTTGGATCGGAACTGCCGCGCGATCTGCAGAATGCTTTGACAAAGATCGCCAAATCATAATAGAGCCTTTAATATGAAAACATTAACCACCGCGTTTCTATGTGCCTTGTTTCTATGTTCCACGTTAGCTCACGCCGCCAACGTCGTCGACAATTTTAGCGACGACGCCATCGGCAAATTATCTTCAAGCTGGCGAACTTGGCCGTTCCAACGCGGCAAGGCGACCGAGGTCTATAAAGTTCAGCAAGAGAACGGCAAAAAATTCCTGCATGCAAGCGACTCTTGGGACTATTCCGTTCAGATACTTAAAAATTTCAATTGGAAGATAGATACCTATCCAAATCTTTCGTGGAAGTGGCGAGCGATAACGCTTCCAACCGGCGCTAACGAAACGAAGTCCGCCACCAACGACAGCGCCTGCGGTGTTTACGTGGTATTCTCCAAGGCACGCCAGATGATGCTTAAATATACCTGGTCGACGACGGTGCCTGTCGGTACCGTTTACGAAAAGGTTCCGGGCAAGGCGTACATAATAATCGCAGATAGCGGCGATAAAAAATTGGGCAAGTGGCAATCGCACACGATAAACGTAAAAGAAGATTACAAGAAATATTTTAAAACAGACCTCGATAAAGCACCCGTCGCAATAGCGATACTTACCGATGGGAACGCAATGCACAGCCCGGCAGAATGCGATTACGCCGATTTTGAAATTGCAGGAGAGACAAAATGAAACGAATTCTAGTCGCGATCTTTATCTTCGCTTTTTTATTTTCCGCATTACTACCGTCCGGCGCACTGGCAAAGAAAAAACATAAAACCGTACACAAAGCACCCGCACTGGAACAGGAACAACCAGCCGCCGTGAGCGACACAAAAGACAGGTTCAAAGGCGGCAAGCGCCTGAAATATGTCTCTCCGCCAACCGACATCACGATAGAATCTATTCCTCTAACTCTTCCCATCCCCGACGAGGCGATAGCTGCCCTTGCAAAAGGAAAGGTCGACGTGGCGATAAGAGAACTCCGCTCAAATCCGCCATCGGCGCGTTCTATAAGGATGCTCAAAGACGCCCAAAAGGTGGAAAAGTTCAAGAAGCATAAAGAGGAACCTAAATTCGAGCAGCACCAGTTCTATCAGAACCTGGGAATAGCATATCACAATCTCTTCTTATTCGTTAAGAGGAACAACCAAACTTACAAGGATTATTATAAAAAGGCGCTGAAATATTACGAAAAGGCGGAGAAGGCATCGACGTCGGACGCAGATAAGAGCGAGGTCCAGATACTCATTGCATCGCTTAGGGCTGCGAACGACGAAACCGAAGCTGCGCAAAAAATATTTTCGGAGGCCGATCCATCGCTCATCATGGACCGCTACCGTGGTATCGAATATGTAGCCGGATATTACGCCGCTATGGGCGATGCAAAAAGCGCGATGGAAAAATTAATAGTGGCTTACGCGCTCGACCCGAACGAAACCGTGATATGGGTGGCAATCAGCGACGATTTTTATAAGATAGAGAACGACCCCGATTTTAAAGAAATGGCGGGTCAGTGGACCAGCGCTTACAAGAAAAAAGTCGAGAAAAAGAACCTTCAAAAGCTCAAAAAAGCCGCCGAAAAAGCCAAAAAAGCGTCAAAACGTGGCAAGAAAAAATAACTATTCACCATCATCGCCAATTGCTTCAACAGGGCATGCATCCTTAGAATCCTTGCACTGGCTCTCTTCTGTCGGGTTGGCCGGCTGCTTGCAAACAAACGCATATCCCTTTGCTTCGTCCTGCTTGAAGTTTTCCGGCGCGGTATCGCGGCACAGGTTGCAATCGATGCACTGCGTATCGACATAATATTTTCCCGGTACGTTTTCCGGTACTTTGTTGTTCTTGTCTGCCATAAATGCCTCCGTTTGTTTTAATTTTTCGAGTGGGAAACTTACTTAAAGAGCGGCTTTTGTCAAGCGGGTAATTTAAACCCAGCATGTGATCTTTTATCCCCAAATTTGCACAACTGAACATTTTCTGAATTTCCAACGTCCCGAAATTACAGCAAAAAAACACATCTCTGAAATGGCACACTACTTGCTTTCACAAAGGGCAATGGAGTGAGCACAAACAGCAAAAAAGGAGCATAAAATGAAAAGAACGAGATTGATAGTATTGTTAGTTATCGCATTTGTCATATCCGCAAGTTATGCAAATGCAGGCGCAAGAAGCTCTGTAAATTTAAAACCCGTATCTGCGGTTGATGCAATGAAAGCCGTGCAAAGCAAGGTACCGTTAGAAACTATGTGCGCTATAGAATTTAGCACAAAGGACTTGTACGAAGTATCTTGTGCTTGTAAATCAGAGTGCAAGCTTGCCAATGGTTTATGCCTTGAATTTAAAGAACATTGTGCAACAGAAATGCTCACACAAACTGATAATAATTCTAACATTCTCTTAAACGCTCTTCAAAAAATCAAACAAGAGCCAAACATCAACTCGGAAGCTAAGATCGATACATTAATGGACCTTTACTGTTCAGCTAAATTTATCACAGAGGGTGATAAGGCGCCATGTTCTTGTGCATCAAGATGTAATAAACTCATTGGTGATGCTCCCATCATAGATTGTTCACATTTTACAAATAGCTGTGGAAATCAAAGTCTTGAGCAGACCATAGTTGGCAAAATAGGAACAAATTAATTTTTATTCAACCCCGACTTTAGGGCAAAGCTCGCTCACGGGACACTCGTGGCACCGCGGCTTTCTGGCGATGCAAACCTGGCGGCCGTGATAGATAAGCGACATCGTAAAATCGTTCCAATCTTTGGCAGGCAAAAGCTTCATTATATCCTGCTCGATCTTTTCCGGGTCCGTATTTTTAGTAAGCCCCATTCGATACGTAAGCCTCTTAACATGCGTATCGACGACCACGCCAGGGATATCCCAAACCCCGCCAAGCACAACGTTCGCGGTCTTTCTGCCGACGCCTGGCAACTGCACAAGGTCTTCGAGCCTATTTGGAACCTTGCCTCCATATTTTTCCACGAGCATCTTGCAGCAGCCGATTATGTTCTTCGATTTTGCCTTATAAAAACCGGTGGAGTGGATCGATTTTTCAAGTTCCGGTTGCATAGCTACGGCAAAATCATTTGCGTTCTTATACTTTTTGAAAAGTTCCGGCGTCACCATATTCACACGTTCGTCCGTGCACTGCGCGGAAAGGATCGTTGCAACGAGAAGCTGCAACGGATTTTTGTGATGAAGCGGAATTTGCGCGTCTGGATAGGTCTTGCGCAAGATCGCAAGTATCTTCAATATGCGTTTATCTAATTCCATATTATTTATTTTGCTTCCATTTCAAAAACTTCTCCACCGGCCACGTGTTCACAATATCGTCCTTCGCAAGCCAGCCCTTCCTGGCAATTCCAACGCCGAACATCATATCCAGAATATTTTCTACTGTGTGTGCATCGGGGCAGATCGCAATCTTCACGCCCTTGGACTTCGCATACTGGCAAAGCCTCCAATCAAGGTCCAACCTGTGCGGGTTCGCATTTATTTCAATGGCCTTTCCGTGCTTCGCCGCCGCATCTATCACGGCGTGCATGTTCACCTTGTAAGGCTCGCGTGAAAGCAGTAGCCGCCCCGTTGGATGGCCTAAAATAGTTGTATAAGGATTTTCTAGCGCCTTGCAAATGCGCGCGGTCATTTCATCTTCGCCCATATTGAAACGCGAATGGATCGACGCCACGACAAGATCGAAACCTTTCAACACATCCTCGTCGTAATCGAGGCTTCCATCCGCCAAGATGTCCGACTCGATCCCCTTAAGCACGGTTATCCCTTTTATCTTCCTATTTACGGCATCGATCTCTTTCCACTGTTTCTTGAGATCGGCGGGCTTTAAGCCACCGGCGTAGGCCGCCGATTGGCTATGATCGCAAATGCCGATATATGAATAGCCCATCTTCTTTGCAAAAAGCGCCATCTCTTCGACCGTATTCACCGCATCGCTGTAATCCGTGTGGACATGCAGAACGCCCTTGATATCTTTGTCTTCGATAAGCTTCGGCAGCTTATGTTTTTCTGCCGCCTCTATCTCGCCCGTATCTTCGCGCAGTTCCGGTTCTATGTAATCGAGGCCTAACTTTGCAAATATCGCCGCTTCGTCCTTGCATGGGATCAACTTCTCTCCGCCACCGGTCGTATTAAAAAGGCCGTACTCGTTCATCTTCATTCCCATCTTGATCGCACGGCCTCTCATGGCAACGTTATGTTCCTTGCTGCCGGTGAAATGATGGAGAGCATAAGGAAATTCCTTGTCGGTAACGGCCCGCAGATCCGAGTTGATCCCGGATTTAAGTATCACGCTAGATTTTGTATCGCCCTTCGCTTCGATGTGTTCAACGTCTGGCAAGGCGGTAAAGTAATCCATAACCTTTTTAGAAGTGGCAGTACTGACTACGAAGTCGATATCCCCGATCACCTCTTTTTTCCGGCGAACGCTTCCTGCTATTTCGGCACGGATGACATCGGGATGCCTTTTAAGCCTTGCAAATATTTCCTGTGCCGCAGCAAGCGCATGGCTAAAAAGATGCTGGCCGATGTTCTTTCTCAAATAGGCGATGCCCTGCAATATTTTTTCCTCTGTCTTTTGGCCAAAGCCCTTATGTTTTCTTAGCGCACCGGCGCGACAGGTAAGTTCGAGCTGCCCGACATCTTTAACGTGAAGCTCGTCCATTAAGAACTTTACCTTTTTTGGCCCAAGGCCTGGTATCGCCAAGATATCGAAGACGCCCGCAGGAATGGTTTTTTTTAATTTTTCGTATTCGGCGATCTTTCCCGTTCTATGGAGCTCGGTTATGTGATCGGCAAGATTTTTGCCAATGCCGCGAACTTCTGTCAGCGTTCCAGCTTCTATCCGCTGCTCCAGGTCTTCCAT
>CAIPVD010000056.1 GCA_903868375.1 uncultured delta proteobacterium | reverse complement strand
CCTGGAGCTGGCGCATGCGCGTCGGGTGGCGCATCTTGCGGAGCGCCTTGGCTTCGATCTGACGGATACGTTCGCGTGTAACGGCAAAATCGCGGCCCACTTCTTCAAGCGTATGGTCGCTCTTCTCGCCAATACCGAACCTCATTCGCAGAACCTTCTCTTCGCGCGGTGTAAGTGTTGATAGAACTCTCTTCATCTGCTCGGATAATCCAACGCTTGTGACCGCCTCCGAAGGTGTTGGTATCGTCTTATCTTCGATAAAGTCGCCCAAGTGACTGTCTTCTTCCTCGCCTATCGGCGTTTCCAGCGATATCGGTTCTTTCGCAATGCGAAGCACCTTGCGGACTTTTTCCAGCGGCAGTTCCATCTTCTCCGATATCTCTTCAGGCGTCGGCTCACGGCCTAAATCCTGGACTAGGTAACGCGATGTGCGGACCAATTTATTTATCGTCTCGATCATGTGGACAGGGATACGTATCGTGCGCGCCTGGTCGGCGATGGCACGTGTGATCGCCTGGCGGATCCACCACGTTGCATACGTGCTGAACTTGTAACCGCGCCTCCATTCGAACTTTTCCACCGCCTTCATGAGGCCGATGTTACCTTCCTGGATAAGATCCAAGAACTGCAATCCCCTGTTCGTATATTTCTTAGCAATAGAAACGACGAGCCTTAAGTTCGCCTTAATAAGCTCTTCCTTTGCATCTTCCGTGAATACGCGAGCTCTCTGAACTTCTGCGCAGCTTTTCTTCAGTTCCTCAAATGACTGGCCGCAGTCCTTTTCGATCTTTTTCTTCTCCTGATCGGCGCTCCGGAACTTGAAATCAAGTTCTAGCATGTCATCTTTGGCAACCTTCAGCTCCTGCAATAATTTTCTTTGTTGGTAAGGATTTTTCTTGAAGTTCTTGATGATCGTGCGGAGCTTCTCTACGTTTTCCGCCTTCACTTCTTTCATGCATTCGCGGATCTTGTGTTCGAACCGGCTTATCTCGACCACCTTATCGTGCATCAGGTCGATCATGCTGTCGAGCGTTAGTTTATTCAGGTTCATTTCTTTCATGCAACCGAGCATCTTCTGATGAACCTCTGTAGCATGTGCATTTGCCGATTTCCTGTTCGCATCGCTTAAGCGTTCGTTCGTAGCCTTCGCCTGCCACTGCTGGTAGGTCTTGTCGTACGCCCTCACCTTCGCCATAAGCTTTAAGATGCGCAGGCGGTGCGCCGGCTCGTCGAATCCTTCTTCGGACTCCATATCTTCGGTATCTTTGATTATCTCTATGACCTTTAGTTTGCTCTTAGATAAAAGATCGCCTAAGTTCAACACGCTCTTCACCGCCATGGGCGAAGATAGCAGCACATCGAATATCTCCAGCTCGCCGTTCTCGATCTTCTTCGCTATCTCGACCTCGCCCTCGCGAGTAAGTAACGGAACCGTTCCCATCTTTCTAAGATACATTCTAACGGGATCGCTCGACCTAACGGGAGCCTCTTCGGCCGCGCCTTCTGCAGCTCTAGTTTTTTTCTTCGTCGGCTTCTCTTCGGCCTCTTCATCTTCTTCATCGGAAACACCCGCCTTGCCGTGGCCCTTCTGCTTTAAAAGCTTCCCCTCTTCGGCGTTATCGACCAGTTCGATATCCATGTCGCCGAACATAGTAAGAACGCTGTCCAGCTGATCGGCAGAGGTAAGGTCCTGCGGCAAAACGTCGTTTACCTCTTCGAAGGTCAGAAAACCCTTCTCTTTGCCAAGATCGATAAGCTGCTTGATCTCTTTCGAGTCCATTTTATGTTCCTGTACGTTCATCTATATTCTCCCTTTTATTTAAATTATGAATTTCTTCGTTCAACTTCTGGATCTCCGCCATACATTTGGAGACCCGATCGTCGTCGCTTGCCATCTGTTGTATGGCAAAGGACAGTTCTTTCAAACGGCGTTTCGCAGACATTCTATCGAAAGCCGCTATACATTTTTCCATGGCTCCATCCGCGTCGTCGTATTTATTTTCCGCGAGAGCTAACGCCAGCACTTCGCTCTTTAGCTCTGCATCGTCTATTCCATCGGCTAAGTTCGCCACGTCCACTCGGCCGCTCTTATCGAATTCATCGAATATCAACTTCGCTATCGCCTGACACGAACCGTCGGTGAACTTTTCAAAGTCTATTCTCCCCCGCGCCACCCCGATCGTTTCCGGATAAGCGAGAAGCAGTTCTAAAAGCATTTTCTCAATTGTGTTCGGCTGCACCACGTTCACAAAACTTTCCCGCGTCAGCTGCTTTTTTCCGGCAAGCGAATGCGAGATGACCGATTCGTCCAGCATAAGTTTCGAAGCAAGGCGTTTCCTGTACTGCGAAGCCTCGACCGAATTTCTTATCATCGCGAAATAAGGTTTCAGCTCTTCGACCACACGCACCTTGCCGTCGGTCGCCGTACCGAATCGCCTAACCGTATCGTCTATTACGAACTCAAAGAGCGTGCCTGCCTTTGCAACTAGCCCGCGCATCGCTTCCTCGCCTTTGTTCTTCACGAAGCTATCGGGGTCTTCACCTTTCGGCAGCGCAACTACGCGCGGCACGAACCCAGCTTCCAAGAAGAGCGGCAATGCACGGACAGCCGCTTTATAACCTGCATCGTCGCCATCGAATATGACAACGAAATTTTTCGTATAGCGGGACAATAACTTAACGTGCCCACTAGTGAGTGCCGTACCAAGCGGGGCGACCACGTTCTCTATCCCCTCCTGATGAAGGCGCATCACATCTAAATTACCTTCGACCAGTATCACCTGATCGGCCCGCCTCGCAGCATCCGCACCAACGTTCAACCCATAGACCGTGTAGCTCTTATGGTAGATCGGCGAATCCGGAGAGTTCAAATATTTCGCCGGAGGTTCTTGTCCCTCGGCGGTCTTTGGTTCCCCGAACGTCCGACCACTGAACGCTACAACTTTTCCTATAGATCCTGGTTTTGCCGCCGCACCAAGAGCCGGTGTTATCACCGGAAAAACAACTCTGTGGCGGAAGAAGTCGTAATAGCCGCCGCTCTCGCGTTTCTTTATAACGCCTATCTCCGCAGCAAGGTCTAGCGGCGCTTTTTTCGATTCCAAATAGCGTACCAAGCCGTCCCAGCTATCATCGGCGTATCCCAGAAAATGTTGCGTGATTTTTTCAAAAATAATATCTCGTGATTTCAAATAGTTACGGGCAGCCTCCCCTTTTTTGGGGTCGAGCATGTTGTTATAGAAGTACTCCGCGACCAATTTATTGAGCCTAAAGGCCCATTTTTTCTTCCGTTCAGCTTCGTCGTCGGCTTTTTTATCGACCGTTTCTAGCTTCGGAAGCTGCACACCAGACCGCGCGGCAAGCATTTCGACCGCCTCGCGAAAAGTTAGGCCGTCGAACTTCATGAAGAAATTGAAAACGTTCCCGCCTTCGCCGCAACCGAAGCAATGATAGATCTGCTTCTCGTCGCTTACCATGAACGATGGCGTCTTTTCCGAATGGAACGGGCAATTCCCTTTGAAATTTCTTCCGGCTTTCTTTAAAGGAATACGCTCACCGACCAACGCGGCAATAGAAACCCTATCCCTGATCTCGTCAAGAATGGTTTGTGAATACATTGATTATTTGCTGCTCAATTTCTTTTGCACGAGTTGGCTTACGATCTTTCCGTCCGCCCTGCCCGCCGTTTTCGGCGTTAGAACCTTCATCACCTTCCCCATGTCTTTGGGGCCGGTAGCTCCTGATTCTAATATCGCCTGATCGACAAGATTTATTATCTCTTCGTCGGTCAACGCGGCCGGCATGTACGACTTAATGACCACAAGCTCTGCCTTTTCCTTGTCCGCAAGATCTGCGCGCCCGCCCTTTTCAAATTGTTCGATCGACTCCATCGCCTTCTTCGAAAGCGATGACAGAACCGTTATCACGCCGGCATCGTCCAAGGACATTACCTTCGCTTCGATCTCCTTGTTCATGACGGCAGTCTTCACCATTCTAAAAACAGAAAGACGCAATACGTCCTTTGCCTTTAGAGCTGACTTAAAATCAGACTCGATACGTTCTTTGAGTGTCACGAGGGTCCTTAAAAAAGTTTGGTCGTTGCGCGCTTTCTGGCCTGTGCCATTTTCTTTTTCTTCTTTTCAGAAGGCTTCTCGTAGTGCTCGCGTTTGCGCAGCTCTGCTATGATCCCAGCTTTTTCACACTGTTTCTTGAACCTTCGCAGCGCCTGTTCGAATGTTTCGCCTTCGCGAATTTTTACTCCCGGCATTGAATATCACCCCTTTGGAAGAGCCGATAGGTTACTTAAGGCATTAATTTACCTTAAATTTAAAGTGTCGAAGCGTATAAACGATAGGATTTAATTGTCAACAAAAAACGAGGCTAAAATATTTTTTTTAAAAATCCTTGATTATTTTTCTTAAGGGGCTATGGCTCGGGCAGTTCAAGAGATAAAAACCAAAAGGAGAAAAGCTTATGACAACCGAGCAGAAGATCAACGATGTAAAGTTCCACGACTCACCAGTCAGCGCGTTCGAAAACGCACTGAAGCAATTTGATGCGGCAGCAAAGGCGCTAAACCTTACCCCGAATCAGATCGCTGTGATCAAAGAACCACGACGGATAACAGAGGTCCAGCTACCTGTCCGAATGGACGACGGCAGCGTACAGGTATTCAAGGGCTACCGCGTGCAGCATAACATAGCCCGCGGCCCGGCTAAAGGCGGCGTGCGTTTCCACCAGGACGTCAACTTAGATGAAGTGAAGGCGCTTGCTTTCTGGATGACCTACAAATGCGCAACGACGAACGTCCCGTTCGGCGGCGGCAAGGGCGGTATCATTGTAGATCCAACAAAACTGTCGAAGGGAGAACTGGAAAGGCTTGCAAGAAGGTATTTTGCTGAACTGATCGATCTTTTCGGGCCGGACAAAGACGTGCCAGCGCCGGACGTCGGAACGAATCCTGAAGTAATGAGCTGGTTCATGGACACATATTCGATGCATCATGGCGAGTTCACACCTGCGGTCATCACGGGCAAGCCGATCGAGCTTGGCGGAAGCGCTGGCAGAACGGAAGCAACTGCGCAGGGCCTTATGTATTGCGTTTACGAAGCGGTAAAACATTTGAATTTAGACCTTAAGAAATGCTCGGCGGCGGTTCAGGGCTTTGGCAACGTCGGTTCTTACTCCGCAAAGCTGCTATATAATGAAGGAACAAAGATCGTGGCGATATCTGACGTGACTGGCGCTTACCAGAACGATAAGGGAATTGACATCCCAGCAGTATTTAATTACCTGAAAGATCACAAGACGCTAAACGGAGCTGAAAAAGTCGTTTCCATGACGAAGATGAGCGACCCGATGGCGCTTTTGGAATTACCGGTCGATATTTTAGTACCCGCGGCACTTGAAAATCAGATCACGCCGAAGAACGCCGCAAAGATCAAGGCAAAGCTTATCGCAGAAGGCGCGAACGGCCCCATCACAACCGAAGCGGACAAGGTGTTAGATAAGAACGGCACGTTCGTGATCCCGGACATTCTTTGCAACGCCGGCGGCGTTACATGTTCATATCTTGAATGGGTGCAGAACAGAATGGGCTACTACTGGACGAACGAACGCATTCAAGAAGACCTTTCGCGCATCATGAGGTCTTCGTTCAATGCGGTACTCGAAACTTCAAAGCAGTACAAGGTCAACATGCGCATAGCAGCATTCATCGTCGCGATACAGAGAGTTACAAAAGCCTCTGAAATGCGCGGGCTATACGCATAAAAGCTATAGTACAAAGGCACTAGATTCAAAGAGCCGATGTCGATCTAAGACATTGGCTCTTTTTTTGTCACTTGCAATTTGGGGTTCGATGGACTAAAAGCGGCTTCTAGAAATGTTTGAGAAACATATTAACCTAGCGCTCGTCAAACCAAACATGGCGGCCTCTACCAAAGAAGAGGCGCTACATGAAATGTCTCTCCTTATCTGTCACGAACACAAGAAATTGGGCGTGGAAGAAGTAGAAAGCGCCCTCTCCGAACGAGAACATTTAGACAGCACCGGAATTCAAGACGGCATCGCCATACCGCACGCAAAGCTCGAATCGGTAACGAAACCAATTTTAGCCGTTGGGCGCTCTGCCAAGGGGATCAACTTTAATTCTCACGATAACAAGCCGACCCAGCTTTTTTTCGTAATGCTAGCACCTTCGGCGGCGACCGGTGAGCATATAAAACTACTCGCAAGGCTCGCCCAAGTGCTTGCCACTGCCGGCATAAAAGATAAACTAATGGAAGCCTCTTCAGCAAAGGAGATGCTTGATACGCTTGCCAAATTCGAAGAGAAGCTAACGGGTTAATCAATGCTATCCATTCCTATCATAAAATTCTTTCGCGATGTCGAAGACGAGCTTAAGCTAACGATAGTCACTGGAAAGAACGGCCTCGGGAAAAAGATACTTATTCCTGTCATCCAAAAACCAGGGCTGGCGTTAGCTGGCGACACATCGGCGCTATACAACGGCAGGATCCAGGTCTTAGGCCAGCAGGAGATACGTTTTTTTAATTCGCTTCCCCAAAAACGCCAGAAAGAGGTCGCCGAGAACATAGCTAAAATAGACGTAACCTGCTTTACGATAACGTGCGCGAACGCCGCGCCGGAAGAACTGCACAAGGTCTGCGAAAAGAACAACATCCCGTTATTCACAACGCCCTTAACCACCTCGACGTTTATAAATCGCGTAACGCGCTTTTTGGAAGACTCGCTCATGGCATCGACGACCATTCACGG
>CAIPVD010000055.1 GCA_903868375.1 uncultured delta proteobacterium | reverse complement strand
CTGCGCGATGCCGAACGGTATCTTTTGTCTGCTTACCGCGCTTACATTTTTGAACTGTGTGAATATCGACTGGCATGTTTCGGGCCTTAAATATGCGATGGAACCTGAATCTGCCGTTGCACCTACATGCGTTTGGAACATTAAATTGAACTGGCGCGCTTCTGTTAATTCGCCGCCGCATTCAGGGCACGTGCCTTTAGGATGTTTTTTGCTTTCAGGAACGTCGTCTGCACGGTAACGGCGTTTGCATTTTTTGCAATCGATCATTGGATCGGAAAAACTTGCGACATGGCCGCTTGCGACCCACGTTTGAGGATGCGCGATTATGGCGGTATCGATGCCGACCACATTCTCTCTATCCTGCACCATATATTTCCACCAGGAATCGCGAATGCGGCGCTTTAGTTCGGCGCCTATCGGGCCGAAGTCCCAGAAACCATTTAGGCCACCGTAGATCTCCGAGTTTTGGAATATAAATCCCCTGCGTTTACAAAGACTTACGAGTTTTTCCATGTCAACCATAATTATACCCTTTTTTGAAGTCAGGCGTTGCTAACATGCATGGCTTTAGGCAGTCAAGAGATAATAGATTGTTCGTCCGCCCATTTTTGGAAGTAATAACTAACGCTCCACCAATGAACCTCTCCTTCGAACGATCCATCCAGTAAAGTTTTAAGCCTGCCAAAGTTGCTATCAGGATCCACCATCATCATGACATCGACCGAACGAGCAAGCGCAACGAGATCTTTCGCGCCGATCTCTCTTCCCCATCTTCTAATGAACGGACCTACCAATTCTTTCAAGCCTATCTTCGCATGAAAAGTTTCATTTTGTAATGTATCGATCTCATATAAATTCTCTAGTTCAATGATAATATTAATATAAAAATGGATGTTAGATATAGTATGCCTAATTTTAACTTCTGTCGGATCGTTTCCATGTTCTGCAAGTAGTAACAGGCGATCTCCCTTCGCTTCAATATCTTCCGCCTCTTCGGTCCTTCTTGCCACACGTAAAGCGACCGCCGCTTTGAACAATAGCCTCGCCTCTTCATTCAACATTTCGGGGTCAAATATATTATCGAGGCTTCTGTCAACGTTATCGATATTTTTGGAAACTATTTCGGCAGCCTGTTTAAAGAATTCCGCCGCTCCTATATTATCGTTGTATTCAAGCAGGACATCGCCTAGCCGTTCATTCATTTCTTTGGACAATCTTGCAGCCGCACCGGGAACTGAAAGTAAAAGCTTAGCGGCCATTTTCAGGTCCGATCTGATGCTCTCACTGTCTTTGCCGATAATATTAGTTCGAGGATTCTCGGCTTCAAGATAACAGCTCTTCGCACGCGCTAAAAACAATCTTGCCATAAACAGCCTGTCACGCTCCTCCACAATATCTTGGGGCTGCCGCATCGCATGCATCCTCATGCTCCTTATCGCCTCTGAAAAAAGATGGAGATCATCGTTGTAATTTGCCGCTTTCGCAAGCGACATTGCCGCAAGCTTGTAAAATCCGTGCCTCTGCAGGTAATATGCAATGCGCGGCTCACTAAAAGTTGGATTTATCACCGAATAGCCGGCCATTGCCGAAGCGGGAACAGCGGGAGACGTAACTATAGCCGGCAGCGTTGCCGGTCCTGGGACAGCCTGGATCGGCATAGGAGGAAGTGCCACAATAGAAAAAATGGAGACTGGATTATTCATAATCAGCGGACCACCGTATATGCATCGCCTACCAACCAGGCATCGCCTGCCGTATCCACGGGCGTTACTACGATCTCGGCAATGTCTGCAAGTTTTATACTCTGTTTTTCAAGAAGAGACCTGATCCGTTCTATCGCCAAAGCAGAAACTCCCCTTACGCTATTTCCTATTATGTAAATATGAACCGCCGATCTTATCAATTTAGGAATGAACTCACCCATCGGAACGTAGCCTATCTCTTTACTCAAGAAATGTTTCCATGCTGGATAAAGCGTATCGCCCGGTTCGGGGACGGCTCTCTGGTCGTAAACGGTAATGCCGCCTCCTGAAAAACAAGATCTATCCGTATCGCTATGAGCCTTGAAGAATGCAGCGGTCGAGGTAACTGACTTTAGCACGTTGTCTATTTCGGAATCGAGTTCATCGCTTATCTTCAATAAAGCCCTCTTCATAAAACCCGTTGCCTCGAATTTTATATTGCCTGGATCGATCTTTACGGACAGCTTCCCTTTTTTAATAGATTCTTTAAGTTTAGCGCGCATTACTGGCTCATATCTCTGAAAGGCCTCGAAGGCGCGATCTAGGAGCAGCTTCCCTCTTTTTGTATCTGACGTGACGAGTATAAGAGCGGTGTTTTGCGGAGCTTGAACGATCGCAAAAGGCTCTCCCTTATCGGAGGGCATCCTCTTCGTTATATATCTTTGTATAAAAGAACGGAGCGCCGGCATATACCAATCGCCAAGTTCCTTCGATTTGTCGGCTTCGTTCAAGGGACGCACTTTCAGGTCCAACACCATAACGATAGAACCCCTTTTTGCGAAGGCATTCTCGCGCATCTTACTTCTTGCAAATGCCGCCAAAAATCCGTCGCGGGTGTAAAGCGACATTACTTCGTGAACGAGATTTGTTAGTTCCTTGGCTTTTTGTCGGATCTCTTTCGGCTGCTCCCTGATTTGGTCCAAGGTGAGGCCTAAAAAATATTGGCGCAGTTCCCAGCAGCGTATCAATAGGCTCGTATGTGCGGTCAAAAGATGTTTTGGAATGCCGGCGTAATCAAGATAACGCTCTTCGCTCGTTAAGCTAGGAATGGGGTTGAAGAAATGGTGATCTATTACCGGCATCTCGTAAAAATTATTTAATAGCTCGGTATTGCCCGATGGGGGAGTATAGGAATCTATCGGTGCCTGAAATCCTCCAAAAAGGGCGGAAGTCGGAGATGCCCCGTTCAACATGCCGCCAAAGGGCATTATGCTGGGCAAGGAAACAGACGCGAACCTCGGTAACGAGGCGAATATGTTGGTACAGCCGTTCATATATATAGTTTACGCTGGTTAGCTTAGACTATCGGCAGCTTTCAGAATAAGTTGCTAAGTATTTTTAGACCGATTTTACAGACTTTTCTGTAGGGCTTTTGTACGATCGTGAGACGATTCAAGCCTTTTCGCATAGGCTTCGAGTTTCGAGCGGTTCTTTTTGGCGCGTTCCTGCTCTTTATCTATCATTTCCAGACGGCCTTTAAGATATTCCTTGTTGTGCAGCTTGCAGGCAGCTTCAAATGCCTTTTGGCCTTCTTTGGAAGTACGTTTGGTCTTCTTTGTTTTGTGTTCTGGATTAGCTTTTAGAAAATCCGCCCATGTGTATTTTTTGTTCAGTGACATATACTATCTCCTCTAGTGATTTGCTTCAACGAAGGCGCAATATAGAAAGAACATGCATTATAAGTCAAGCCAAATCCCAATTTCGATTTAACATAATGTTCGACCGTATTCTTTTAAAGGCAACGGTGGTATGGGTGTGGGTGGCCGTCAACTGCTCGCCACGCTGATTTTGTATTAAGATAAAACGTAACTGAACACTATCGGTCTCCCTCGGCTCGGAACTCGCCATTCGCTGCTTGCAGAATATTCTGGGAAGCAGCGAATAGCTCAAACACCTCGCCGTTGCGCCGCTTAGATAAAACCCGGGCGTCGCAACCGGTCGACTAATTCATGACAAAATCTAGCTAGCTCGCAGATGCCGTCCACCCACACCCATACCACCGCTTGGGTTAAAAGCAGTGGAACCGTCCCTATATTTTTTGTGAGTTGTAAAACTTTTGGGTGACGCCGAACGGGGCGCCCCAATTTGCGCCAGCAGCCAAACACCCAAAGAATCGCCGTATGCAATGAAAATCTGTTGGCGATGCCGAAATTGGGGCTGTTCGGCGGCAGGACCCGAAAGTTTCACGAACCAAGAAAATATTGGGTCGTGGAATGGACATTATAGTGAATCCATTTTTGTGAGATAAAACGTTTGCAAGGTGCTTGGCCAAGTGGTAGAAAAGACGGGATGAAATTCCTGCGTTACTTGCATCGCCATTTCACCGAGTTCAGCATTGCAGGCCTATGCTTCGGTTACTTCGCTGCTTACGTTCCCTATTCAATGATGACGAAGATGCTGACGAAGGGGCTCTTCTCCGGCATGAACGGCGTTGGCTTCTCCGGATTCGAGATCCAGCCTGTCGCCGTCTTCGGAAGTTTTGCGGCGATGTTCGCCTTTGTTACCATCGCCGGCTGGTGGAAATTCGCAACTCACAGCAAGATATTCGGCATATCTATCCCCAGGCCGCAGTGGTTCACTCTTATTTCCGGTATCTGCACCGCTGCCCAGATCGTGACCACAACGCTTGCATATACGTTCGATGGCGTTAGCATCGTTTTTGCAATGCTACTCATGCGAGGCGGTGTGCTGGCACTTGCTCCCATCGTCGATGTTGTAGCCAGACGGCGCAAGAGAAAGATCTACTGGCCGTCGTGGGTCGCGGCATTTTTAAGTTTTGCAGCTCTTGCCGAGGCGCTTTTTGGGCACGTCGGTACGAACATGACGGTCGTTGCCATCGTCGATATTTCTATCTACCTATTCGTTTATTTCTTCAGGCTCTTCTTCATGAGCAACCGTGCAAAGAGCGACGACGTCGAAGAGAGAAAACGCTACTTTGCAGAAGAACAGCTTGTCGCTAATCCGCTTCTGATGCTGGTGCTGCTTGCGGTAGGCATTGTTGGTTCGCATATGTCGCCCGAATCGATACCTGCAAAGATATGGGACGGCTTCGTTACTTTCCCGTTCCAGGGATATTGCCTGCAAGCTTTTCTTATCGGTATATTTTCCGGAGGCACCGGCCTTTTCGGAGGCTTGATATTCTTAGATAAACGCGAAAATACTTTCACCGTTCCGGCGAACCGCAGCGCGAGCATCGTTGCCGGCGTTGTTGCATCTTATCTGCTCGCAATATTCTATAGGCAGTCGTTCCCGCCAACGCACGAACTCTTGGGTGTTGTTCTAATTTTGGGCGCCATAATATTCTTGGCGTACCGTTCGGCTATGGATAAAAAATCCACAAAGAAAAAAAAGAAGGGGGCAATATAATGAGAAGAATAATTCTATCGCTAGCGGCTGTTTCGCTTATTTTTGCATTCGCCGGATGTCGCGCATGCAAAGTGCGCGATGAGGCGATGATAGGCAGTCAGAAAGCGCCTTTAAAGGTCGGCTTTATGCCGTCGGCGGAAAAGGGCGTGATGGATGCGAGTTCAAAGATCATCACCGATGAACTGGCAAAGAACAGCGGCCTTATTATCGAACCGGTACTTGCAAAGAACTACGTAGAACTTGTCGATGGCCTTGCGTCTAAAAAGATAGATGTCGCGTTCATCAATCCGCTTGGTTCGCTGCTTGCGCAAGACTGGGCAAAGGCCGAGCCCGCGTTCCAGTTGCTAGAAGAGAACGGAAAGATGAATTACAGGTCGGCAATAATTGCCAGGAACGATTCCGGCATTAAGGCGATAGAAGACCTTAACGGGCGTACGTTCGTTTATTCCGATCCCTATTCTATGGCCGGTTATTTAATGCCGCTCTATGTCTTCACGGATAAGAAAATAGCGCCAAAGCTTACCACGTTTGCGGGCAGCTATTCGGACGTAGTCGAGCAAGTTTATAGCGGCAAGGCCGATGCCGGCGCGATTTACTTTCTAGAACGCGACCCTGATGGGCGTATCCACGATGGGCGCGTTAAACTTGTGAACAAATATCCCGACATGATAGACAAAGTTTCGGTGATATTCACCTCCGATCTTATTCCTTCGCCGCCGGTAGTTTTCAGGTACGATTTAAATCCTGCGCTTAAAGAGAAGATGAAACGATCGCTTGGCCTTATAGGCTTGGAGCCAAACGTTGTCAGCGCCCTTGGTGCTATGTACGATTCGCGCGGGCTGGCGGTTGCCAATACTGCCGATTTCGATAAGATCCGCGACGTCCTAAAGAAATTGGGGAAGAATATCGAAGAAGTGGTCCCAGGTGCGGTAGAGTTCTACAGAAAACATCTTTGGGATGTGGCGCCGGCATATTAATGAGGGTAACTATGAAGCGAATCTTTTTATTTATCGCATTACTTATCGCTGCCAAGGCGTTTGCCGCCGATACGGTTCTTAAGCTCGCCGTGGCGCCGAACAATCCGAACAGCCGGGCAGGTTTTGGTATCTTGCTTGGATATCTATCAGAAAAAACCGGCGAAAAGTTCGAACTTACGGAACTTGGCTACGACGAGATGCTTCCGAAACTTGCGAGCGGCGAGATAGCGTTTGCCGACCTCTCTTCAAGTTCATATGCAACCGCAAAGGAACTTTATAAGGACAAGATAAAATATGTGGCGACAGTTGCAGCTAGGAACGAAAAGGGCGAACTTGTTCCTTATTATAAGGGCCTTTTTTTCGTGAAGGGCGATAGCACTTACAAATCGCTTTTCGACCTGAAAGGTAAATCGTTCGCGTTCGTATCCAAGACATCTTCTTCGGGATATATCTATCCGCTCGCGACACTTGCCGGGATGGGGATCAATCCAGACGAGTTCTTTGGCAGCGTTACATTTGCCGCCGATCATATGAAGATATTCGAAGGGCTAAAAGACGGTTTCTTCGATTGCGGCGTTTCTAACTTCGATAGCTACGACAAGGCACGCGTCACCTACGGAGATATTTTCAGGATCGTTGCCGAAACCGCAGAGATTCCGTCTGGGGCGATAGTTTCGTCGACTTCAACCGATCCAAAGCTTATCAAAAAGGTTCAAGACGCGCTAATTAGCATTAAGCCTACAGACCCCGTTGTTAATTACCCGGGCTTCATCTATAAAGGTTTCCTT
>CAIPVD010000054.1 GCA_903868375.1 uncultured delta proteobacterium | reverse complement strand
TGCCTATAGTTCGTTCAGACGGAACATACTATGCTTGTTCACATCATTCAAAACAGCTTGACACCAATTACACGTTTCTCGTCACCGGTTTAAAAGATGCGAATGGCAATGCCATTCCGGATGCCAGCTCAAAGTTTACGACAGAAAGCGGATATGCGATAATAATGTCGCCACAGATCAAAGGCTCCGTGGATCTTCCGTTAGATTGGCCAATAAGCTTTTTAGTTGCTGGCAAGGTTGCTTTTCCGTCGCAAGATCAAAGCTCAATATTTCTTTTGAAAAAGGATAATACCGGTCCTTCATTATGTAAAAGCTTTACGATAAATACCGCGTCAGAGGGTAAGGTTTATACTTGCAATCATGATCCGCTGGAAGCTGGTACAGGATATACTATTTGGCTGACGACAGAAATTGCAAATGATACGGGAACTGAGTCTACAAAATCATATGTTGATTTTTACACAAAAGGAACTGATCCTGATGCTATCATATTCATGCCTTCTGATGGAGCTAAGGATGTAACTAATGCTGTCGTAACAGTACTCTCCAATGGAGCCAAGGCTGAATCTCCACCGGTCGTGAATGTTCTTCTCCCTCAAAAATATCATCCTGTGAATAATAAGTGCTTCGAGTTGAAAAAGGGTAACGCAGGCGCATCACTTTGTAACGGCGTCTTATCACAAACAAATGCTAACAGCATACTGTGTTCTTGCTTAGCTACGAACTTAGATGGTGGTTCTTACACAATTAGCGTGGTTGCCCAAGACGGCACTGGACAATCGCCTGCCGCCACTTCTACATTTACATTTGCGGCGCCAACAACTACGCAATAGATTCTACACTATAGCTCCTGCTTCCCAGCCCCAATTTTTCGGCGTATTCAAGCGTGTAGTGGCCATCGACGCCGGTTGCTTCCTTTAATATATCGCGGCCGGAATGTTTTTCTATCAGGTCCATCGATGCCTGGTCTATGGCTACGGGATCTTTGGATAGCAAGATACCGATATCGTGCATTAACGGTTTTTCCTTACGCCCGCCAAAGCAGTCGCAAAATGGCGTGATGCAGGTTAAGAAATTTATGTAGAACGCTTTCTTGTTCTTTAAACAGCCGAGAGTGTACTCAACTATCTTTTCCTGAACCGCAGTTACGTTCTCGTTCCATGGAATGTTAAACACCTTGAAATTGCATGCGAGGATGCATTGCCCGCAGCCGGCACATTTCTTTGGTTCCAGTTTTATCTTTCCATTCTCGAGCGTTAGCGCATTGCCTCCGCACCACTTGATACATGCGCCGCAGGCGGTGCAGTTCGAATCATCGACCTTCGGTATCGCATTGTTGTGCTGTTCGTATTTTCCAGCACGTGCCGCGCAGCCCATGCCGATGTTCTTTATCGCGCCGCCAAATCCTACCAGCTCGTGTCCCTTAAAATGCGCGACCGACACGATGGCATCGCAATTATAAATAGTCTCCGCTACTTTCACCTTTTTAAAGTGTTTTTGCCCAATTTCGACCTCGACGTAGTTGTTGCCACGAAGCCCATCTGCGATAATGACCGGTGCGCCAAGAAATTTTGGATGGAACTCGTGTTCGGCGGCGACCATTAAGTGATGTACGGCATCCGTTCTCTGTCCGCGGTAGATGGTATTCGCATCGGTGAGGAATGGATATGAACCCAACTCTTTCAGTTTTTTAACCACCGGCTTCACATCCGAAGCCTTAACGTGCCCAACGTTCCCCTTTTCGCCGAAGTGGATCTTTACGGCGGCAAAATCGTCCTTTGAGATCACTTCGCCAATTCCCGCGGCATCCATGGCCTTATCCAGCGATTTTGCATCCTCCAACTTCAAAAAATAGACCTTTGCTTTTGATTTCATGTTTTCATTTATCTTCTAACGACGGAGCCTTGTCAAATCTAAACGAAAATAGGGGAGCCACCCCAAAAATGTGATAAACATTCGAATCTTGACGTAAACGTAAAGTTATTATACGTAATCGTGCATTATGAGCATTAAATGGAGAGAACCGGTCGATTACAGGGTGCTATATACCTTCTTCAACCGCTGGGGATTGAAGGCAAAGCTAGTCAGCATAATGCTTGCCTTGACCTTCACGACGGTGACCATCCTGTTCATTCTAGATTCGCAAGGCGTGAAAAAGATCGCGCGCGCCGTGCAAGACCAGAACGAAGACCTTTCGCAGGCGTTTCAGGTCAGCATGGACGAGATAACCACGCAAGGCTTTACAAATCAGGCGAGACTGCAGGATTTCATCTCTACATTAAAGAGGAAGGGCGTTAAGGAGATATCGATCCTCTCGAACGAGCGGCAGGTAGTTAAAAGCTCGAACCCTGAAAAGGTAGGCAAGGTCATACAACCAAAGCACAAGGATTTCTTGGTGACCGGCGCGCTTGGCGAGGAAGAAGGCGAAGAGGGTTCGAAGCGAAAGATATATAATCTTGTTATACCGGTCATTATCAAGGGAGAGCAACAGGGATACATTAACCTAAAGCTGCACCTGGAAGATATCGACATACTGCTAAAGTCGCTGCGCGCCAGAAGGCTTTTGACGATAGTCATAGTGTTTGGTTTGGGCGTTGTCGGCTCCGTTTTTCTTGCATCGCGCTATACAAAACCTATCGGCGAACTTGTAAAGTCAGCGCGCAAAGTGGCGTCCGGCGATCTTGAGAAGAGCGTTATCGTTGAATCCGATTCGCAAGATGAAATAGGCGAACTTACTCGCACGTTCAACGATATGGTCGAACACCTGCGCGAAAATCAGGTGCTGCAGGAAAAGTTAGTGCGTGTGGAACATATGTCGCGGCTTGGGCAGCTATCCGCCGGCATTGCGCACGAAGTAAGAAATCCGCTCAACTATTTAAGTTTGGGGCTAGATCAGCTGAAGGACGACCTTGTGTCCGGCAAAGATCCTTCGAAGATGCGCGAATCGGTAATTAAGATGAAGCAGGAAATACTTCGCCTTTCGCATCTGGTAAGGAACTTCTTAAATTACGGGAAACAATTGAAGCTCGTTAAGGTGCCGGTACCCGTGAACGAACTGATCGAAGATTCGCTTCAGCTGGTGAACGACAAGATATTGGACAGCGAGATACAGGTCACAAAAAATATAGCCAAGGGATTATTTCTTTATGGCGATAGGGAACATCTAAAGAGCTGCGTGACGAACGTTCTATTGAATGCAGTTCAGGCAATGTCCTCCGGCGGCAACTTGGAGATTAGCGCGAAGAAAGAAACGCTTGGTTCGCACGCCGTGATAGAGATAAAAGACAGCGGCTGCGGTATAGACCCGAACAAATTGAAATACATCGGCGAACCGTTCTTTACGACAAAGGAAGGCGGCGTTGGTGTTGGGCTTGCCATTACCAAGAAGATATTGTCCGAGCACGATGCAACATTTGAGATAACCAGCAAAAAAGGAGAGGGGACCACTGCCACGGTGGTAATAGATTCATATGAGCCTTTATAGCAGAAATATACTCGTCGTAGATGACGAAAAATATCAGCGCGAGATACTGGCGGAGATACTTTCCGGCGCAGGATTTCAGGTGCGGATCGCAAAGAACGGCCACGACGCGCTTTCGATGCTTCACCGAGAACGGGCCGACCTCGTTCTTACCGACCAGAAGATGGACGGAATGGACGGGTTCGCGCTGCTCAAATCGGTTCAGTCGCTGAAAGATCAACCAGCTGTTATATTAATCACGGCGTTTGGCACGATAGATTCAGCTGTCGATGCGATAAAGCTCGGCGCGTTCGATTATCTTACGAAGCCTATTAATAAGGAAGAGCTGCTTGTCACCGTGCGCCAGGCGTTCGAGACGATAGACTTAAAGAAGCAGAACGTTCAGCTGAAAGAAGAGCTCTCCGGCAAATTCAAGTTAGAGAATATCATTGGATCTTCCGGCAGCATGCAGGAAATATTTCAGATCGTTAAAAAAGTTGCGACGTCGAACGCGACCGTTCTAATTAGAGGCGAAAGTGGCACCGGCAAGGAGATGATCGCCAAGGCAATTCACTACACGTCGGCGCGCAAGAGCGCTCCCATGTGCTCCATTAACTGCGCGGCCATTCCAGATACGCTGCTAGAAAGCGAACTGTTCGGCTACGAAAAAGGTGCGTTCACCGGCGCCGACGCCAGAAAAGAAGGACTCTTCGAAGCGGCGAACAAGGGAACGATATTTTTAGATGAGATCGGCGACCTCTCCCTTACGCTGCAGGCAAAGATACTGCGCGTTCTGCAGGATAGGGAGATCAAACATTTGGGCGGCAACGAGAACATAAAGATCGACGTGCGCATTATCGCGGCGACGAACAAGAACCTTGAAAAAGAAATGCTTGAAGGGAAGTTTAGAGAAGACCTTTTTTATCGCCTGAACATCGTTAGCTTTATCGTTCCGGCGCTTCGCAATCGCAAGACCGACGTTCCACTTTTGATCGAGCATTTTCTGGAAAAGCATTCGACGATCAATAATCAGGAGCCGAAAAAGATATCTGCGCAGGCGCTGAACGTGCTCATGAAATATTCGTGGCCTGGAAACGTGCGCCAGCTGGAATCGGTGATAGAACGCGCGATGGTGCTTTGCGAAGGCGAAGAGATAAAAGAGAACGATCTGCCGGTGGAGGTCTGTTCGGGGACTCACCCGAACATTCACATAGCCGACGGAATGTCGCTTGAAGATATGGAAAGGGCGGCGCTTATCAAAGCGATGGAGACGTCCGATTGGGTCGTGGCGCGCGCTGCAAGGCGGCTGGGTGTAACGTACCGCACTCTTCAGTACAGGCTCGACAAATTTGCAATAAGAAAACGGAAAGAACTTGCGGATTTTTAGTCCGCCTGCTAAACCTTGTGGCACTTAGATAAAAAAGGAGAGAGTAAGATGACGACAAATAGAATTCTTTTACTTACGGTTGCATTAAGCTTGATTTTTGCCGCAACGGTTACGAACGCCGGCGCAGCAACGAGCAGCAGCCCGGTTTTGGTCACGGGGACGATCACAAGGCTCGATGCGGCCAATTTGTCTATTAAAGATAATAACGGCAAGGAGTGGACCTTCAGATACGATAATAATGTCAAGCTAAAGGCCTACAAGGTCGGCGACAGCGTCGAAGCGAAGTACGATAAAGAAAACCTGCGAGCGATAACAAAAACATCCAAATAATTCATTCCAGAATTGATCTAACAGAAACATCGATAAACCCGATTAGGATATAAGAATCTAAGATAACTTCGATAGCATTTTCACGACATGGAGAAGGTCGTCTTGTATGAGCTGGTAGTCGATTTGAGATGTAAGGCCGTAAGCGTATGCAATATCAAACACGGAAGCCGATTCTTTTGCTGATGCTGATGCAATGTTGAAGAAGCGCTTTCGATCCTTTAATCCATATCTTCCGTTACCTTCAGCAATATTAAGAATAACGCTGGATAGAGCCCTCTTTACTTGGTCCGACAAGTAGTAAGGCCAGCTACGTGTCAGGGACGGCATCCTTTTTGCTGTTAATAAAGCTAGTTC
>CAIPVD010000053.1 GCA_903868375.1 uncultured delta proteobacterium | reverse complement strand
TCTTAATATTGCAGAGGGTAATGGTAGAAGTGGCTTAAAGGATAGAAAACGCTTCTTCAATATTTCTTCTGCATCTGCAAAAGAATCGGCATCTGTATTTGATATTGCCTATGCATATGGTCTTACATCGCAAATCGACTACCAGCGCATGCAAGATGACCTTCTCCAAGTGGTAAAAATGCTATCGAAGTTATCTTAGATCCTTATATCCTAATTGCATTTATCGAAGTTAAATGAATACTTCTGTGGGGTCAGGTAGGTAATCTCTTCAGCTCTACCGTAAAATAGAATGTCGTTCCGTCCCCCGGCGTGCTTTCTACCCAGATGCGTCCGTCCATCATCTCCACAAGGCGCTTTGCAATGGTAAGGCCCAGTCCTGTCCCGCCATATTCGCGCGCGACCGATCCATCGACTTGAGTGAACGGGTCGAATATGCGCTGGTGGTGTTCTTTTGGGATGCCTATGCCCGTATCTTTGATACTGAATATTACCTTGCCCTGTTCTTCATCGGGTGCGGCCGAGAATTCAATGTAACCTTTATGTGTGAACTTGGTTGCGTTGATAAGGATGTTCAAGAGTATCTGGCGGAGCCTTGTCCTATCGCCGTATAGAACGCGGTCGCTTAACTCCGGGTGTATGTTAACGTCGAACTTAACTTCCTTGCCGTGCAACCGTAGCTTGATGATCGGAGCTATTTCATCGACCAGTTCAGGCAGGTTCAGTTCGGTTTCGGAAAGTTTCATCTTGCCAGCTTCGATCTTCGAAATGTCTAGGATGTCGTTTATGTTATCGAGCAAAATATTCGCGCTCTTCTTAATAGTGTGAAGGCTTTCTCTTTTCTCTTCCGAACTTTCGTCTTCCAGGAGCAGGTCCGAAAAACCTACGATCGCGTTTATAGGCGTTCTTATTTCGTGCGAGATGCTGGCTAAAAACTCACTTTTAAGCCGAGCCGCTTCGAGCGCTTGCTGCCTGGATGCCTCCGCTTCGTAGAACGATCCCTTTAGGTCTTCGACCGATTCCTGCAGCGCGTCGGCCATGTTGTTAAGCGATGCCTGGAGCATTCCCATTTCATCGTCCGACCGCACATCGATTCGTTTGCCGTAATTGCCTAAGGCCAACTCCTCCGAGAACGCAAGCGTGTTGTTTATCGGAGTTACTATGATCCTTTTAACCAGGTAGAATATGCCGCCGCCCAAAGCAAGGCCCGCCGCCGATATAAGAATTACGAAGCGCAGCAACTCTCTGGCGCGGAACGCCTTCATATATGAAGCGAGCGAGAAATAGGCGACCATTTTGCCCGTGTGATGGCCGTTTTCAATTAGCTCGTGTTCGATTTTCTTGTCGAACTTTACATCTTCGCCATTTCGTTCGTAAACATATATGCGCTCATCGGCCGCATCGAATATTTCCACCGCCTGAAGTTCCTCGGAAGCCGCTTTTTCGATGTCGGCGCGCATCTGCTTTGCGTCTAACTTTCCAACCGATAACGGCAGTACCCTGCCAAGATAGCCGGCGGTTATCTCCATCCTTTTTTCCATGCGCGTTGAAACATCTTTTATTCTTTGATTCGTGATGACTGCGCCGAGGCTTCCAAGTACCAAGACGAGCAATATGACGATGCCGTAAAAAAGCTTGTCGGCTATGTGATGTACGTTTAGTTTCATTCAGCAGTGCAGCTATTTAAAATCGCCAACATATTTAACGACCTCTCTTACACTATCGTAAAAACTATCTGGTGCGCGCGTCCAGCCCTTGTCTGGTGCATCTTTGAGAAGCGTTGATTTAAGTTCTTCGCTGCCATTGATCTCTTCTAAGGTGGCGGCCAGCTTCTTTGTTATGGCGGGATCGAAGTTCTTTGATGCCACCCAGGCAGATCCTGGGATATCGGCTGAGCGGTAGACTACCCAGAATATGTCGCCATATTTGCTTGTCGCTTCGTCTATATTGCCGTCCCAAGTAGCTGCAACATCAACCTTTCCGGAGATTAGCGCATCGATGACCGCCTGATGATTATCGAAGAAGATTACTTTTTTGAACGCGGATTCAGGATCGACTCCGCGTTTTTTCATCATGGCGGCGGGGTAAGCCCATCCAGATGCAGAGGCCAGGCTTACGAAACCTATCTTGTACTTTTTTGGATTTTTTAAAAGCTCGTCGAACGTCAAGCCGTTATATTTCGACTTAAGCGTGACAAGATATCCTTTATATGTTGCACGTAAAACACCGCCATTATTCATGAGCGAGGTGGTTATGTATTGAATTCCAGGTTCGCGGGCCTTTGCCTTTACGTAGCTGGCCGGTGCCATAACGGATATGTCGATGTTGCCGTCCAGCAGATTTTCAACTGCGACGTCGTAATCTTCCATGGATAGGAACTGGATCTTTTTGCCTAAGCGTTCGCTTAGATAACTGATGAGCGGTGAGTATTGCTCTTTCACCTTTTTGGGGTCGCCCCACGGAGAAATGCCCAAAAGTATCGTATTTTCATCGGTTTTTATCTTGAAAGTGCTGACATTCGTGCTTCTGGAGCTCAAAAAGGTGGCAAGTGCCATCGTGGCCAGGATAAAAACGAGCGACAGGATTATGAATATCGTTTTGCTCACTTGTGGAACCGAGTCTAGTTCGCCTAAAGAGAAAAATCCACTTGTTTTTTTAGATGATATAGGCAATACGGTTGCAGCTGTTGGTTCAGTGGGGGTGTAGCTCAGTTGGGAGAGCGCTACGTTCGCAACGTAGAGGCCGTCGGTTCGATCCCGATCACCTCCACCGAACCAATAATCGGGCGATTGGCTCAGCGGTAGAGCACTGCTTTCACATAGCAGGGGTCACTGGTTCAAGTCCAGTATCGCCCACATTAAATGGTCAATCAGTAGATCCGCACATTTCCACGCCTTCGGTGCATTTCGCATTTTCAGCTGCCTTTGCCAGGTTCTTCTTTTCTTCGCGATGTTCGAGCCATGTGATGAACGACGGCAGAGAAATTAGCGCGGCGGAGAGGCACGTTATTTCGCCCAAGAGCGCGGTTAGGCCGAAACTTTGCAGTCCCATATTGCGCGAAGTTAAGATGACCGAGTATCCTATGACCGTCGTAAGCGAACATAACATAACGGCGGCACCGGTGAATTTAATGACGCCCTTAACGCTTCCCTTGCCGTCCTGTTTGTAACGCTGATATATGTTTACCGCGTAATCGACGCCTATGCCGAACGATATTGGAAGGGCGATGAAGTTCAAGAAGTTGAGCTTGACCCTGAAGAAGGGGAGCGCTGCAACGAGCCACAATATCCCTATCACAAGGCTGAACATGATGAAGACGCTTTCGCGTGAGTGCCTGAAATTGATCACGATGAGTATTAGCACCATTATGAAAGAGAACATAGTAACAAGCGGGCCTTCGTGTACCATTGCGTGGAGCAGGTCCGCAAATATTACCGGTTCGCCGGATGAATAGATCTTTTCGCCGCTTGGCAGGTCAACCTCGCGTATGAGATCGGCGAAGCGTATCAGCTCTTTGCCGTTCCACAGGTTCGCAGATGGTTTTGGATAGACAAAGACTATCTTGCCTAAACTTCCATCGACCTCTTCAAAGTTATTAACGATCGTCTTTGGAATATCGTCTATCGATAATTTTTCAAGGTCTAGCTGCGAGAGGAACTTATCGACCTCTTTCTTCTGTTCCTCGTTCAAGAAATTAAGCGAGCTGCCAGATATCATCTCGCGCATATCTGCAAGGAGCTCCAGTTTTTGGTCCTGGTCCGTTGGCACGAGCGAATTAAGCGTCTTGCACTGGTCCATCAGGTTGTTCTCGCCGAGAGGCCCCGCTTTTTTGGTGATGGCTTCGCAGATCGGTTCTGCCTGATCAGCGCGGTCGGCCAAAACGACCGATGGCGTCGTCGATTGGCCGAAGATATCGTTTATTCTGTCGCGAGCGGCAAGTTCCCATTTTTCGCCGGTCTCTTTCGCGGGTTTGAACCGTAAGTTCTCGAAGTTGTATTCAATGGCGTTAGGCGCGTACCATGCAATGAAAAAGATAGATGCGATAGAAAGTGCCACGCTGAATTTGAGCACCCCTTTGTAATTTTTGACCAGAAAATTGCCGAGCGGCTCGAACAAAAAATACTTATGTGGTTTGCTCTCGTGTGCTACCTTCGTTGGCCAGATCCTTTCCAAGACAGAGAGCCATGAAGGGAGGAAAAAATATGTACAGCCCCAGCAGATCGTCATGCCCATGCCTCCGATAAAACCGAACTGGCTGAACGACCTAACGTTCGTGAGCATCAGGGCCAAGAAAGATGCAGATGTCGTCGAAGCCGCGGTAAGTGTTGGCTTCCAGGTCTGGCTTAATGCTACGGCAATGGCGTCAACTATCTCTCTTCCGTTGTCGCGGCGCTCTTCAAGAAAACGCGACATGAATATGATACTGAAATTTATGCCGTTGCCGACGATAATAGAGCCTAGGAATGCAGTTTGACTCGTCAAATAACCGATCGCCAAATAACCGATAGCTAACGCTATCAATGTGCCTTGCATGACGGTGATAGTCATGAGCAGGCAAGGCTTTACCCTTCTATAATAGATAAGCAGTAGTGCGCCGACGAGCGTTAGGCAGAGTATGGTCGTCTTTAAAATGTCACCGACGAGAGATTTGTATTCGGTGATCATCTTCTGGTAACGGCCGCCGAAACCAACTTTAAGGTCAGGATCGTATTTTGCCGGGTCCATTTCGGCTACAAGCTTTGTCGTTTTGTCGATTAGTTTTTCTGCGAACTCGACATTTGTAGCGCCCTCTCTTGGCTTTAAGATGACTGCTGCAAGTGTGGCGTCTGGCGTTGTGAAATATCCTTCTTTATAGTCGAGATAGTTTCCCGCCTTCTTTTTATATTTGTCTTCGATATCGTTCGTGTCGAACTTAGGTTCCTCGTCGCCGAATTCGATGTATAGATGCGTGCGTTTAAGTTTTTCGTAGTCGATGCTTCTCTTTAAACGATCGCGGACCTCTTGCAGGTCGTCTAGGTCGATATAGAGATATTTGTTGTGATCGTAAAAATCTGAAACCTCTTTTGCGTTCGTATCAACGCGGCTGACCATGTCTTTCAGCTCTTCTTCTGCTCGCGGCCGGAAATCGTCGATAAAGGCGCGCATCTTATCCCAGGGCGCGTTGCCGACCAGCATGATAAGATTGCCGACGCTGCGGGTACGCTTTTCGATGTTGTTGAACTGGATGACACTTTCGTATTTTTCCGGCAGCATTTCCTTAAAGTCGCTCCGGACCTTCAGGTTCTTGACCAAATAGAATGATAAGACAAAAAGAGCGATAGAAAGCAGCACCACCGCAAAGTCGTATTTCCTCATGAATTCCGCATATTTCTTCCAGTGCGGATGTTTGCTTAAGGTCTCATTATTCATATCCATACAAGACCTCTACTATATGTGGTGCCCGAAATCAAGCGAGAGAAGCTTTAACAGTTCACTATTTCCTTGATATTCTTCAGATGAATGAAATAAGCCTTTTACACGTATGGCAAAGAATAACACGATATTTACATGTCAGAACTGCGGTGCGCAGTCGCCAAAGTGGCTGGGCAGGTGCCCGGAATGTAATAATTGGAACACTTACGTGGAAGAACAGATCGCAGAAGAGGTAAAGCCGACGCGCAGCTCAATGACGGCTTCGGCAAATTTTTCGCCAACGCCGCTTCCAGACATTAGCACCGATGCAAGCGAACACGATCCGGTCGGAATCGCCGAGCTGGATAGGGTGCTGGGCGGCGGTATCGTCCCCGGCTCTGTTATCTTGATAGGTGGCGACCCTGGAATTGGTAAGTCGACGATAGTTTTGCAGGCGTTTGGATCTATCGCCAGCAAGGCCAGCAAGGTTCCGGGCCAGCAAGGACGCAAAGTATTATATATCTCCGGCGAAGAATCGGCTCCGCAGATAAAGATGCGCGCCGAACGGCTAAAAATAAATCACGAAGATATATATGTCATCGCCGAAAATTGCCTCGAGCGGTTGATGGAGGAGATAAAAAAACTCAAGCCATCGGTCATTGCGGTCGATTCTATTCAGACGATATATTCGAACAATATTACGAGCGCGCCGGGAACGGTCAGCCAGGTTAGAGAAGCGGCGGGCCAGTTCCTTTATTATTCCAAAGCTTGCGCGACGGCAACGATACTTGTCGGCCACGTTACGAAAGACGGCGCAATTGCCGGGCCGAAGGTCTTGGAACATATGGTCGATACCGTGCTTTATTTCGAAGGTGAGCGCGGGCATCCGTTCCGGCTGCTGCGCGCGGTGAAAAACCGCTTTGGTTCGACGAACGAGATCGGCGTTTTCGAAATGACTGGTGCGGGATTGAAAGAAGTTTTAAATCCGTCGAGTCTTTTCCTGGCGGAGAGGCCCGAGAATGCATCCGGTTCCGTCGTCGTTGCATCGCTCGAAGGTTCGAGGCCGGTGCTTATCGAAGTGCAGGCGCTTGTTACTTCGTCGGGATTTTCACAGCCGAGGCGGACCGCCATCGGAATGGATTCAGGCCGCGTGGCGCTCCTCGTTGCCGTGCTTGAAAAAGTTATCGGATTGCAATTGCAAGATCAGGATATCTTCTTAAATGTCGCCGGTGGAATTAAAGTGAACGAGCCTGCCGCGGACCTAGGGATCTTGGCCGCGATAGCTTCGAGCTTTAAGAACAAGCCTATCGATCCGCATATGCTTATCTTGGGTGAAGTCGGTTTGACCGGTGAAGTACGTGCGGTTTCTGGCATCGAGATAAGATTAGCGGAAGCGGCAAAGATGGGATTCACAAAAGTTATATTGCCGAAATCGAACGCCAAGGTAAAGGCGCCTAAAGGTGTCGAGACGATAGGGATCTCAAGTGTTACGGAATGTCTGGACCTGGCTTGACCTGCACTGATCTGACGAAAATTAGACAATTTTAAAGAACGCGCATTCTTCTTTTCGCTGAAATCGTTGAAGTTTTTTCATGGCATCTTTTTTGCTATATCAAGACTTGTTTTCGAAATGGAGCAATGATATCGAAATTGAAATGTTGATGAGGAAGAAATGAAGGCAATTATAAAATTCTTAGCAACTGGTCTTGGCGCAGGTTACATTCCAGCAGCGCCGGGGACGTTTGGAACGATTGTAGGTGTCGCACTTTTTTGGGGGATTTCGGGCCTTCCTATCCTTCATTATATATTGTTCGCTGTCGTATTCATCCTGTTTTCATGCTGGGTGAGCGATAAGGCTGCGGTGGAGTTTGGCGAAAAAGATCCGCAGAAGATAGTGATAGATGAGGTCGCCGGTTATATCGTTACAATGATAGGTCACGCCTGGAGCTGGAAGGCGGCAATTGCTGGATTTGTCTTCTTTAGAATTTTTGATATATTAAAGCCTTTCCCGGCCGGATGGGCAGATAAAAAATTAAAGGGCGGCGTTGGTATCGTCATGGACGACGTGTTCGCGGGAGTATATGCGAACATCTGCCTTATCGTCCTTGGACACTTTGTTCATTTATGAAAATAGCAATAATCACAACTGGCGACGAGATAATGAGCGGGAACGTTGTCGACACGAACGCCTCCTGGATCGCCGATAAATGCTGGATGCTTGGGCATCCGGTTGTCTGGCACGGCGGCGTCGGCGATTTTGCTGATGCGATAGGCGATGCATGTAAGCTTGCTGCAGAGCGCGCAGATGTCGTCTTCGTTAGCGGCGGGCTCGGCGCAACTATAGATGATATCACGGTGGAAGCCGCATCTAAGGCGTTTGGCAAGAAATTGATCTTAAATGATGAGATCTGGAAAGATATTAAAGATTTCTTCAAGCGTTTAGGCCGCGAATGCACAGAAAATAACAAACGCCAGGCATATATCCCCGAAGGCGGCAAGCCGCTTGCCAATAAGGTTGGAACGGCGCCGGGCGTTCAGGTGAAATTTGGCAAGGCAGTTTTTTTCTTCCTCCCCGGTGTGCCGAAAGAGCTCTATCAGATATTTAGCGATTCGATCGTGCCATGGCTTAAGGAAACGTCCGGCGATACCGCGTATCACCAAAGATTTTTAAGATGCTTCGGAATTCCAGAGGCAAGTTTCGACGAGCGCCTTAAAAGTTTGAAGCTTGATAATGTGCGGATGTCGTTCCGAGTCACTTTTCCAGAGGTAAAGATAAAACTCGTTTCGCGAACAGGTGAGAAGCAGGTAGCTGACGCCGAAAAAAAGATTCGCGCCGCTATCGGCAACTTTATCTTCGGCACAGACGACGAAACAATAGCGGAAGCAGTTGGAAAACTGCTTAAGGTAAAAAAGTTCACGCTTGCAACCGCGGAATCTTGCACCGGCGGACTTATATCGAACCTTGTCACGAACGTTTCCGGCGCATCGGAATGGTTCGAGCGTGGCGTGGTTAGCTATTCAAATAGATCGAAAGTCGAAATATTAGGCGTAAAAGAGGCAACTATAAAAAAACACGGCGCGGTGAGCGAGGCATGTGCAAGGGAGATGGCGGAGGGGATAAGAAACTTAAGCGGCGCGAATATCGGCCTATCTGTTACAGGTATTGCCGGGCCAACAGGCGGTAGCGTAGAGAAGCCGGTCGGAACGGTTCATATGGCGATCGCGACGCCAACCGGCACGGAATATAAGCAATACACGCATCCGCGCGACAGGGAAGCATTTAAAATACTTGTTGCTTATGAGGCGCTTGATATGGTGAGAAGGTACCTCCTATGAAAACCCGTTCATTCCTGGCGTTCGATATCTCACCGAAGGTCAAGCTGGCGCTCGGCAAGCTCATCGCCGATTTTGCGCGCAAAGAAAAAGGGGTCAAGTGGATACCCGCTGAAAATCTGCACATCACGATGAAATTCTTCGGCGATGTGGAAGAAGAACTTCTCCTCGGCGATATCTCAAAAGAGATATCGAAGATAACCGAAGCTTCAAGTCAGATGAAGATCGGTTGCTCAGGGCTTGGCGTATTTCCCAACTGGAAATATCCGAAGATCGTCTGGGCAGGTTTTACGGGCGACGTCGAACCTGTGCTGAATCTTAAGGACGCGCTTGAAGAAGCTCTATCAAAATTCCGCTTAAAGAAGGACGAAAGGGCCTTTCGGCTTCATTTAACGATAGGCAGGGCGAAGGAGTTAAGCAGCAGCAGCGTTCTTATGAAACTTATAAATGAGCTGGGCCCCATAGAATTTGGATCGGTGGTGATCGACCACCTTACATTATATAAAAGTGTGTTGACAAAAGAAGGTTCGATTTATACAGCACTCAAGACCTTCCAACTTAATAAATAACAAAGCCCATTCGATTGGGCAAGGAGACACTATGGAAACGCAAGTCATACAAGCAACCGCTGGCAACCGCGAAAAAACTATAAGCATCGCGATCTCTACCATCGAAAAACAGTTCGGAAAAGGCTCTATCATGCGCCTTGGCAAAGACGACAAAGTGGCCAACGTGGCAGTTGTCCCGACGGGTTCCCTGTCGCTCGACATAGCCTTGGGCGTTGGCGGTTATCCGCGCGGACGCATCGTCGAAATCTACGGGCCGGAATCTGGCGGCAAGACAACGCTGGCACTTCAGGCGATAGCCGAAGCGCAGAAATTGGGAGGAATAGCGGCTTTTATAGATGCCGAACATGCATTGGGAGTCGATTATGCACGTAAACTCGGTGTTAAGGTCGAAGATCTGCTCATTTCGCAGCCAGATACAGGAGAACAGGCGCTTGAAATAGTGGAAACGCTGGTTCGTTCAGGAGCTATGGACGTGATCGTGGTCGATTCCGTTGCGGCACTCGTGCCTAAATCGGAACTCGAAGGCGAGATGGGCGATGCAACCATGGGCGCGCAGGCAAGGCTTATGAGCCAGGCGCTGCGTAAACTTACGGCGGCGGTCGCAAAGTCGAAGACGATACTTATATTCATCAACCAGATAAGAATGAAGATCGGCGTATTCTTCGGAAACCCGGAAACAACAACCGGCGGCAACGCACTTAAGTTCTACGCCAGCGTCCGCTTGGATATCAGGCGCACGAACGCTATTAAGAAGGGCGAAGAAGTGGTCGGAAGCCGCACGCGCGTGAAGGTTGTTAAGAATAAAGTTGCGCCTCCGTTCAAGCAGGCAGAGTTCGACCTTCATTACGGTGTTGGAATTGACCGTGCTGGCGATGTCTTGGATCTTGCAGCGGACCTGAACATTATAGAAAAGGCCGGTGCATGGTACGCATATAAGGGCGAGAAGTTTGCTCAAGGGCGAGATTCAGCGGTCGAGTTTTTAAAGGCAAATCCAAGGACGTTGAACGGCCTTGAAGCTGCTATCCGCAATAAGCACGATATGGCTCCGCTGGCAAAATATGAGCCGACGAAGTCAGAGGCTGCAAAGGTAGAAGTTGCCAAGGTTGCACCGGCACTGGCGGCTAAGGAAACGAAGAAGTCGAAATAATGTCATTCCCGCAAAAGCGGGAATCTCCCGTATAAAGTCGAAACAAAAACTCTCCAGGGCCGAAGCGTCTTGGAGAGTTTTTTTGTTCTTTAAAGTTTGATTCCGCTGAACTCTGTTATGGCGTTGACCAGCGATTCTACTATTGAACTTGAACTGTTCTTGCTTTCGAATGCCTGTATAGGCTCTTTCCCCTGAACTTTAACGAACGTTATGGGAAACAGATCTCCAGTGGGAGGCGATATCCTATTTATCACCACGACAAGATGGTCCAAATCATTTAAGTTTCCAAATGAGCCCGCTATAACTCTAAGCCGCGGATCGCTTGCTATCATGTGAGCTTCCTCACCGATGAATATTATCTTGTCATTAAATATCTGTTCTTTTGGCGGAAGGGTGTTGCCCAGATCCAGTTTTTCGAGCGCCTTAACCAGTGCGGGTTCAGGGTCCTTCGAATGTGCCTGAACGGCGGCTATATTTTTACCCTTCGTGGCCACGAGAGTAACTAAATGTTCGTTGATCCCCTGCGCATAATTCACCATTACATAGATCCGGTCGTAGTATCTGTTTGCAAGGCTACCTTTTATTATCTTCGAAAAATTAGCATCGTCTTTCATTAAATAGGTGTATTCGTTCCCGTGAAGCTGAATGTTTGCTGCGTGTGGCGGGCTGCTTTTCGTAAGTTCCTTGAGTTTTGCCGCGTAAAAATATTCATAGACGTCTTCCGAAAGATTCGGATCTTTAGACGTCAATTCGTCCCGCTCCGGCAGGCCGTTGTGGTTTGAATCGACCCAGACAAGCGAATTGAACCTATGCTTGTCGATCGCCTGCATAATTATATCTTTGAATGAGTTGACCATAAGATTGCCTCCTAATGCATGTTTATCGGCAACGCCATAAAAAAGTTGCTAAGAAAATTTCTTGCGAAAAGGCGTATCTTTAGTGTAGGCAATTAGGCCTATGAAATCATCAGAGCTGCGGGAGAAATTCCTTAAATATTTCGAAGAAAAGGGGCATAAAAGGCTGGCCAGTTCGTCGCTCGTTCCGGCGAACGACCCAACGCTTTTCTTTGTTAACGCCGGAATGGTCCAGTTCAAGGACACATTTCTTGGAACGGAAAAACGCGACTACAAGCGCGCCACCACCTCGCAAAAATGCATGCGCGTTTCCGGAAAGCATAATGACTTAGAACAGGTCGGGCTAACTCCAAGGCATCACACATTCTTCGAAATGCTAGGCAATTTCTCGTTCGGCGATTATTTTAAGAAAGATGCAATAGCCTATGGCTGGGAGTTTCTCACCAAGGTCATAGGCATTCCAAAGGATAGGCTCTACATTACCGTCTTCGACGACGACGACGAGGCCGAAAAACTTTGGCTCGCGCATGTTTCCAAGGATAGAATTTTCAGGATGGGCGAAAAGGACAACTTCTGGTCGATGGGTGACACTGGGCCCTGCGGACCATGTTCAGAAATTCACTACGATAAGGCTCCAACCGGCAGCGTTACCAAGAAAGACCTGGAATCCGATCGCTTTATGGAGATCTGGAACCTGGTCTTTATGCAGTTCGACCGCGATGGCAAAGGTGGAATGAAGCCGCTCGCAAAACCTTCTATCGATACAGGTATGGGGCTTGAACGTTTGGCCGCGGTAGTTGAAGGCACTCCTGGAAATTACGAGACCGATCTCTTTATGCCGATAATTTCCAAGATCGAAGAGATAACCGGTAAAAAATATGGCAGAAGCTATGATCATAGCTCCAAATCAGATTTTTCCATTCGAGTCATTGCCGATCATATCCGTGCTGCTGTATTTCTAGTCGGCGACGGCGTTCAGCCATCCAACGAAGGCCGCGGCTACGTGCTGCGCCGAATCATCAGGCGAGCGATAAGACACGGCAAGTTGCTTGGCAAAGAGGGACACTTCTTCTCGCCGATCGCGCACGTTGTGATAGACGAAATGGGCGTTGCGTATCCAGAACTCATTCAGCACCGCGCGTTCATTGAAAAGGTTATTTCGCATGAAGAAGAGCGTTTCATCCAGACGCTTGATAACGGCCTTGCGATGCTAGATGATGCATTTGCAAAACTTAAGAAGGACGGCAAAAAAACGATACCCGGCGATATCGTCTTCAAACTTTACGATACATACGGATTTCCAAAGGACTTAACCGCCGACATCGCTTCCGAACATTCGATGAAGCTGGACGACGAAGGATTTGAAAAACTTATGACCGGCCAGCGTGAAAAAGCCCGTGCGGCCTGGAAGGGTTCCGGTGAAGAGAAAGTTGAGAGCGTTTATAAAGAGCTGCAGCAGAAGGGAATAAAGAGCAAGTTCGTAGGCTACGAAAAAGAAACGTGCGAAGCGAAGGTCATCGCCGTAATTCCAAGCGGCAAGAACGTTAAATTCGTGACCGATGAAACGCCATTCTATGGCGAATCGGGCGGGCAAGTTGGCGACACCGGCGTTGCCGTGGCAGATGGCCTGGAGATAACGATCACAAATACCACCAAACCCATCGCGGGCATTTTCGTTCACGAAGGGGTTCTGGAATCTGGCGAGCTAAAAGTCGGACAGAAGATTACATTGGCGGTCGATAGCGAACGCCGTGCGGATATTAAACGAAACCACACTGCAACGCATCTGCTCCACAAGGCGCTTCGCGAAACGCTTGGCGAACATGTGAAACAGGCCGGATCTTATGTCGGGCCGGAGCGTATGCGCTTTGACTTTAGCCACTTTCAGGCCTTAACGGCGGAAGAGGCTGCAGAGGTCGAAGGAAGCGTGAACGATGCAATAAGGAAGAACTTTGCCGTGAGCGTGAACGAGATGGGCCATGATGAAGCGGTCAAGAAGGGCGCGCTCGCGTTCTTCGGCGAAAAATATGGAAGTGTAGTGCGCCTCGTTGAGGTCGAAGGATTTTCTATGGAACTTTGCGGCGGAACGCACGTATCAAGAACCGGCGACATCGGAATGATGAAGATCCTCTCCGAATCGAGCGTGGCAGCTGGAGTTCGCAGGATAGAAGCGGTAACAGGTGCAGGCGTCGAGACATATATTAACGATATGGAAAAGCAGATCTGTGCCATAACCGGCGAATTGAAAGTTGGAATGGCAGAGGCGCCTGCGCGTGTTAAGAAGCTGAACGAACGAATCAAACAACTTGAAAAACAGCTGGAAAAGGGCGCAAAGTCAACAAACGCGGATATAAAGATCGATGAGGTTAACGGAGTTAAGTTTATCGCTGCCAAAGTAGAAGCGCCAAGCGTTCCAGCACTTCGAGAGCTTTCCGATCAGTATAAGCAGAAGATAGGCACCGGAATCGTTGTGCTTGCGGCGATAATAGATGAAAAGATATCGCTAACCGTATGCGTAACCAGTGACCTAACGTCTAAATATAACGCTGGAAATATCATGAAGGAGCTTTCAAAGATAACCGGCGGCACCGGCGGCGGCAGGCCCGACATGGCCCAAGGCGGTGGCGGTGATCTTGCAAAGTTGGATGACCTGCTCGCCAGCCTTAAAACTTTCATTTAATCTTCTTTATTTGACAGCCGTCGAATAATATATTACGAGGAAATCCTTATGCCAATTTTAACAGCCACTTTACCAACTGGATGTGTCGGAATTAATATTCCGGCGCCGACAACGCCTAACGTTATCAATGTATTCGGCCACGATCTGGTCGAAATACCGGGCGGAATGTTCGTAATGGGTTCATTGGACGTGCCGAACGCGGAACCGCGCTGGGTTTCGGTGGATCGTTTCTTTATGGGAAGAACGCTAGTAAGTCGCGAACAGCATGACGAAACACACGATACTACGAAAGACCTTCCATGGAATGAAGTGTCATGGTTCGATGGAAAAAAATATCTGGAGGAAAGTGGTCATGGTTTGAGGCTCCCCACTTTTCCCGAATGGCAATGCGCAGCAAGAGGCCCAGCCGTTGAAATGCATGCGGCGATGGAGCAGGACTCAAGGTTTGGCGCCTTCCGCCCACAGGATTTCGTGGAATTTGCATATGCTCGATTCGAAAATTTTGTGTTTGGCGTTAAGGCACATATAGTTCAAGATCCAAAGGCCGATCCTTTTCAAAGGTTGATAAGAGGAGCCGAACTCTTTTACGGCTGGCGTGTTCATGGAACAGATTCAGGCATGTTGACACATGAAAATGCGTGGTATGAGAAGGCGCAACCGACAGATGTAAATTGGGGGCCGGATAGCGCCTATGGGTTTAAGCAGATGGCCGGTCAATTATTGCAATGGACGGGAGATAAATATTACGAGGATGCGTATTACCGCGAAAGAGGAATGACCCCACCTGCTACACCGCATTATATGCTTCAGTGTGGCGGATTTTTTAGTATGCCTAGATTTATCTTTGCGCGCGCTGCGTATCGTTTAGCTTGCGACCCTAGCGGTGATTTTAAAAGTCACGGCCTCCGCGTTGCCCGAGGAAATTAGGCCCTACTTTTTTTGAAGGGTGAGCGCTGCGACCCAGCTTTCAAGCAGGGGTTCGATTCTGGCCGGTATGGCTTTTGGGAATACACCCGTTTCAATTGTTTTTTGGAAGATAGCCAGCGCCTTTTCTACCTCGCCAGATGTGATAGGTTCTTCGCCGCGCGTGACCATGCCGTCGCGATATTTAAGCGTTTCTTTTACGAGCAGGCTAAAGACCTCTTTGGTGCCGGGGGCAATGTCCTTGCCCATTTTCTGAAGCACTTCTTCGAAAAGTTGATTTATCGAATCTTCGTCGTTCATATTTCTTCGGGTTTTTCGCAAAGCTTAAGGT
>CAIPVD010000052.1 GCA_903868375.1 uncultured delta proteobacterium | reverse complement strand
GTTCAAGGCACTCGGCGCGCTTCTTAAAAAATGGAAAGTAGATGTTAGTACATTTTATGTATCTAACGTTGAGCAATATTTAAAAACAGCAGAGCAAATGAACGCGTTCTTAGATAACGTTGGCGGCCTGCCATTAAAGGTCAATGCACAATTTATACGCGCGAACTATGGCGATGAAGGCAAAACGGCGGACTACACATGGTTAACACGAGAAGAAACCCGCCCAATGTATTTCAGCTATCCCCTATCCATTCAATACATCAATGAATGGCTCAATATTTGGAACTCAAAGAAAGACCCAGAACAAAAATTGAAAGAGTGGATGGCTCCTTGGGAATGCTGGTACTGGGGCCAGTGCTAAAATCATAAAAACGCTTCTGTTTTCCTTGCAATTTTTAATCTCCATCTGTATTATGCGGCAACGTAATCATCCAGGAGATATCCATATGAAACTTTCGATCAAGATCACTTCCTACTTCTTACTTCTTATTTCCTACTTCCTACTTCCTTCTTGTGGCGGCGGCAATTCGCCGGCGGTTCCGGTCGGCCCCGACTTGAGCGTATCCGAACTTACAACGATAAGGCTCGATCAGTTAAAATTCGCCGCCGACCTAACATACGACAAAGACAAGGTTCCAAATCCTGTGATATATATCCGTTGCGCCGACAGCGATATCGACGTTGCCTGTGTTGGCGAGCATCAGGGCCTGGATATCATCAAGAAGAACGGCCTTGTCTATGGCAAGATAGACGCGACCTTCGTCCCCGTTGCAAATGCAACGAAAGATAAATGCTTCGACGTAAAACTGGTCTTCGTCCAAAAGAATTCGGACAATTGCCCGTCTGGCATCACAAGCGACGACACGATAGTCTGGACATCGCCAGCGCTTACATTAGATGAGAACGGCGTTGGCTCGCTTCTTAAGAACAAGATAGCGCCGGACGACGAAAGTGTGATGGCATATCTAGTTTCGCAGGCGAACAGCCTTGCCGACGACCTATTCATTACAACTCCGCAGCAAACGGACGACGTGGTGAGAATTGACAGGTTATATTTTACAACTCCTTCAATTGCCGGAGCGAACGCAAGCTTCAAACTCATTATTAAAAACTCGGACGAAACGTTCCGGTGTGAAGCAGATTTTGATAGCAACACAAGCGGCGTCGTCAAGGAAGGGATCGTCTACGGAAATTTGGGCATCGAACTTTCCGACATGATAACCGCAGGCAACAAGTGTACCGTTACCGCAGATAACAGATCGACAAGCGTTACCGTATCGCTCGTCAATTCTATCGACGGCGCAAATCTTACGACCGATACAAAAACACTTATAGACTTGGTCGATAATGATGGCGTAGATGAAAAATTTGGAGATAGCGGCTATATCCGCTTTTTCCCGATTCAAAACATCCAATAACCAATTGAATTTACAACACTTTTCAAATCATCGAAATTTTCTTAGCAACTTTTTTCACATATCGGCGATAAAGGTATCAAAGGAGAAAACTTATGAAAAGGATTCTAACGTGGATAATCGTGATTCTCATGGTAGTGGCAGGAGCCGTTGCAGCTAACGCCGCAACGAAGACAAAAAAGAAAGTCGTCCCGCACAAAAAAGCTGCGGTCGTAACGAAGTCGCAGGAAAATATCATCAAGCCGAATATTCCGCCGCCAACTACAACGAAAACAAAAGCGCCGATAACAATAGCTGCTCCAGAAACGAAAGCAGACATAACTGAAACTCCTGTGACCGACACCGTCGCTCACGTCGCCGAAGTTCCGCCAAAAGATACATCAGTTCCAAACATCGGTTACGATGGCGGATTCTTCATTAAGAACTCCGACGACAGCTTTAAATTCTTGGTAAATGGCAGATTGCAGCCGTTCGTCTATTATCAGAAGCTTCAGAGCGCTCCTGCAAATTGGTCTTTCGCGATAAGGCGCGCACGTCTCGATTTCACGACCTTCATCGATAAGAAGGTAACAGCCAGCGTTTCGATCAACTACGGAACAAAGAGCGCACTGTATAGCTCGATCAATTTATATAACGCGGAAATCGATTATGAATTCGGGCCATGGATGACTGCAATAGTTGGAACGGTTGGCCTACCGCTCGGTTTTAAGGCAAAATCTTCACAGCTACTTATGAGCGATTTCGGCGGTGTTCCAGTGGTCACGACGCGCGATGATGGTGGAACGCCTATCACCCCCTTACGCTCATCGTTCGGAAGCCCCGACGGCATAGGCTTGGAACTTGCCGGAGATATCAGCAAGTTCTTCTACGATTTTGCGGTGGTCAACGGCGCAACGCAGGCAAAATTTCAACAGTGCGTTCCGGCAGGCTGTCCTGCAGGTGCGGTCGTCATTCAACCGGCATCTGGCGGCGTTGAAAGCAATTACGACTTAAACTTCAATAAAAAAGTTTCAACGGGGATGCGCATTGGAATGAACGTGCTCGACGCGGTTGGAAAGGCTGAAATGGACCTTCCCTATTCCGATAAACCCAAACTTACATTCAGTTTAGGCGGTGATTATCAGGGAGCGAGAACCGATCCCTACACAAACGCCCAAGTGAAAAGGATCTTGACGGGTGCGGCAAGCGGCGCATTTAGATGGCGCGGATTTTCGATCAACGCGGAAACGTTTGGAAGAAGGACGACGTTCGATTCGCTTGGAACGGCTTTATATACGAATCTAATGGTCGATGATTTCGGTTATTACGTCAATGCCGGTTACTTTATCGTGCCTAACAAGTTCGAAGTAGCGGGCCTTATCAGCCAAATATATCGCCAGGGACCGCACAACAACTCGTACCAATTCGGCGGCGGCCTTAACTATTATATCAAGGGCAACAACGCGAAGGTTCAGCTCGACTATAGCCTAACATCGGCATTCGATGATATTACACAGGATGCACCTTCAAAGACGCATGTTCTTTTGCTAATGTTTGCAACCAGTTTCTAAGGGACCTTTAGATGAAAAAAATTGCATTATTAATATTAATATCGATCGCGACCATTCTTACTTTTACATCGTTAGCCCACGCTGATGACGACAACGCCGGCTATAATAACGGATTTTATCTTAAGACAAGCGACAACACCTTCAAACTTGTCATGACCGGAAGGTTGCAAGGACGCGTCTACTATAGCAAGGCGGCATCCGATACTAACTGGACGTTCTCCATCCGCCGTGCAAGACTTGGATTTACAGCGTTCATAGAAGAAAAGGCGTGGTCAAAATTGGAATTCGAATACAGCACGTCCAGCGCACAATTCCAATCGGTCAATATTTATAACGCACTGGCTGGATACAAGTTCGCAAAGGAATTTCAGGTAACAGGTGGAACCGTTGGCCTTCCGCTAGGCTTTGACTTTAGCTCAACAGGCCTTCTTTTGTTGGAGCCACCCCTTCCAAAGACGCAAAAGGACGGAGGCACACCACTTTCGCCGCTTCGTTCATCGTTCGGGAACCCCAGTGGGTTAGGACTTCAGCTTAATGGGACAATAGGGAAATTCCTTTACGACTTTGCAGTAACGAACGGCGCTTCACAGACAAAACCTAAACAATGTATCCCAGCAGATTGCACCGCGGCGGGAGCGGTCGTTATTCAGCAGCCATCCGGTGGTGTTGAAAGCAACACCGACCTTAATTTCAACAAGAAGGCTTCAGCTGGGCTTCGAGTGGGCATGAACATCTTAGATCCGGTCCCTGGAATAGAAATGGACCTTCCCTACTCGGAACATCCAAAGCTTACGGTAAGTATCGGCGGAGATTATCAAGGGCCCAGGACCGACCCCTATAACGGCGCCGTGGTACGCCGCATCCTGACCGGAGCGCTTAGCGGCGCGTTTAGATGGCGCGGCTTCTCTATCAACTCCGAAATGTTCGGGCGAAGGACATATCTCGATTCGCTAGGAACAGCGCCATTTGGGCTGCTTATGCTAGACGACTTAGGCTACTATGTGAACGGCGGTTATTTTATCATCCCAAACAAGTTTGAAATTGCCGCAGTAGGCGCGCAGATATTCAGACAAGGCCCTCACAACGATTCTTACCAAGTAGGCGGCGGATTAAACTACTATATCCACGGCAACAACGCCAAGATACAGGTGGCCTACTCGATGAGGGCATCTTACAACGATGTTACAAGCGCGGAACCCGTACGCACCCATTACCTCGGGACACAACTTTCAACATCGTTCTAAAGATAGCTAGCCTTCCTCGTCATAGAATAATTCTTGATATGTCCCCCACCAGTTGCTATATGGCGCCCCATGAACATACAAGACATATATGACTCTCGGTTAAAAGAACAACACGATCTCTTCGCAAAGCATATCAATCCCCAGCTGGTTAAGGTGCTTAGGACTATAGGCTTCGACAAGACCTACGTTAAGGCTGAAGGCCAGTACCTTTACGACAACGACGGCCACCAGTACCTGGACTTTCTCTCCGGCTACGGCGTATTCAGCATGGGCAGAAATCATCCAAAACTTAAAAAAGCGCTTCACGAAGCTATCGACATGGACACCGCCAGCATGGTGCAGATGGACGCGCCGCTTCTAGCGGGAGTCCTCGCCGAAAAACTTTTGGAAAAACTGAATCAGTCGATAGACGCCGGCGCATCAACACGTTCATACGCCAGCACGAAGCTAGATACCGTCTTCTTTACGAATTCCGGAACTGAAGCTAATGAAGGCGCGATAAAGTTCGCACGCTGCGCAACTGGAAGAGATAAAATATTATATCTCGAACACGCGTTCCACGGCCTTACCACCGGTTCACTCGCCTTGAACGGCAACGATGAATTCAAGAACGGGTTCGGCGAATTGCTTCCAGGTTGCACATCGGTTCCGCAAGGCGATCTAGCCGTTCTTGAATATGAGCTGGCAAAAAAAGATACGGCGGCATTTATCTTCGAAGCGATCCAGGGAAAAGGCGTTTACTATGCACCAGCCGATTATTTAAAAGCAGCGCAGGAGCTTTGCCGAAAGTACGGCACATTAATGATAGCCGACGAAGTTCAAACGGGCCTTGGGCGCACCGGCAAATGGTTTGCATTCGAACATTTTGGAATATCGCCAGACATCGTCACTATCGCCAAAGCCTTATCTGGCGGCTTTGTCCCAGTTGGAGCAATCTGCTACCACAGGAACATCTACAACAAGGTCTATTCGAAGATGGATAGGTGCGTGGTACATTCGAACACGTTCGGGAGAAACACGCTCGCAATGATGGCGGGGATCACTACGCTGCAGGTTTTGGAAGAAGAAGGACTCATTGCAAACGCCGCACTTCGCGGCCAGCAGATAGTCGATGGCCTGAACTCGATGAAGGATAAATACGAAATGCTATCTGATGTTCGCGGCAAGGGACTTATAATAGCTATCGAGTTCAACCGTCCAAAATCGTTAAAGCTCAAAATTGGCTGGGACCTGATACACAAGGTCAACTCCGGTCTGTTTGGCCAAATGGTCGTAGTTCCGCTACTTTCTAAGCACCGGATACTCACGCAAGTGACTGGCCACAATTGCGATATCGTAAAACTTCTTCCACCTCTTTGCATAAACGATAAAGACGTGGAACATTTCCTAACCGCGTTCGATGCGGTACTCTCCGACTGCCACCGCTTCCCCGGCGGCGCCTGGGAGGTCGGTTATCAACTTGCAAAGCATGCACTTTCGGCGTAATTATGGCGGATCATGCGTACAAAATTTCTTAATTCAATAGCTAAAATCGTTATCAAATATCCGCTTTGGGTGCTTGGCATTGCGGCGGCGCTAACTGTCGGCAGCATCATACTTTCAACTGCAAAGTTGCAGATGAACACCGACCAGGACGACCTTGTTTCTGAAAAGCTCGAATATCACAAGCACTACAAAGATTACATTCGCGAGTTCGGCGACCAGGAATATATGTATGCGGTGGTCGAAACCGGCAATGACCTTCCAAAGGCAAAGCAGTTCGTTAAGGCGCTGGCGAAAAAACTAGAAACGCTTCAGGACATAAAAGAGGTCACGTATCAGGTAAGCAATCCAAAGCTTGAAAAGAGTTTCCTACTCTACATCCCAACAGACCAACTTCGCGCTATCGGCGAATACATGCCGAAGATGGACAAGATAGATAGCCTGTCCGATGTATTTGGCATGATGAACGGCGAGATAGAACACCTCCCCGCAACCGGCGCCGGCAAAGAGAATCAAAAGCAGCTGGAACTTGGGTTTCGCTTTTTAGATAAACTCCTGGACGGAATAACTTCGGCGGCAAAAGATGGAACCGCATATTCTCCGTTCCTTCAGCAGGCATTTTTCGCCAGCGACCGCACCTACGACGAAGAAGGCTATCTTCTTTCGGAGAACGGCAAGCTCTTGTTCATCATGATAATGCCGCAAAAGGATTACAAAACGCTTGCGGTGATCGAGGAGCCTCTTAAAAAAATACGCGCAGCCATTGCCGAAACGAGGAAAGAATTCCCTGATGTTAAGGCGGGATTGACAGGCCGCCCAGTGCTTGCCGCCGATGAAATGAGCGTTTCCGATTCCGACATGACATATGCCACGATAGTCGCACTTCTTATCGTAACACTTATCTTCATCGCATATTTCAGGCGCCCGACGCGCCCCGCCATGGCGGCAGTAGCGCTTATGTGCGGCGTCGCTCAAACGTTCGGGTTCATAACGCTGGCCATCGGCCACCTAAACATTCTCTCGATCGTCTTTGGCGTGATACTCGTTGGCGCCGGAATTGAATTCGGGCTTCAGATAGTTTCGCGCTACAGAGAAGACCTGGCCGCTCACAAGAATGTTCGACAGGCGATAGAAACATGCATAACTCAAACGGGCAAAGGGAACATGACGGCCTGCGCAGCCATTGCCGCATCGTTCTTTGCAATGTGTTTAACAGATTTTCTTGCACTTAAAGAATTGGGTTTCATCGCAGGTTTCGGCATACTTATAATCCTTGCAAACATGTTCACGCTTCTGCCCGCGCTCATGTACCTGCTCGACAAAGGCAAGAACCCCGAAAAACTTCACACGACATTAAAGGTGAACCTTAAGGCGTTTAACTTTTTCTACAAGCGTCCGAGATCTGTCATTATCGCGGTAACGATACTATCCATTGCCGGCGCCATCGGTATCGCGAAGATAGGTTTTAACAACAATCTTCTGGAACTTCAGGCAAGGGGCTTGGAATCCGTTAAATATGAAAAGAAGATAATCGAGGAATCGGCGCAGTCAACGTGGTTCGTCCCGTTCATCGTCTCAAGCAAGGAAGATTCTTACACGCTCGCGCAAAAACTTCGGGCTCTTCCGACAATTGGAAAGGTAGAAACCATCTCCGAGGTAGTGCCGGAAGATCAGGAATTAAAGATCAAGATGGTGCAGGATTTCAAGAAGGGCGTTTCGGCAAAGCCTTCAAATGCGCTCACGCTGCCGGATATCGGCAGGATAATATTGGAAGCAAAGGACCTGAACAAACAGCTGGAGTTATTTAGAAAGAACTTGGCTCATTTAACCGAGATGGCATTTTCCGCAGGCGAAACAGATGCGGTAGAGGCGCTTGAGGCGGTCTCAAAAAAAGCGGAAGATGCGCTTCAGCTCGTCGTTGGGCACGAAGCGCGAATTGCGGCGTTCGAAGGCGAGTTTCTTAAAGACCTCCGTCACAATGTAGATATGCTTAAGAGCGGTTTTAATCCCGAACCTATCGCCATAACCGACATGCCCGATTCGATAAGAAGGCGCTATGTAAGCGAAACGACCGGCAGATACACGGTCTATGCATATCCAAAAGAAGACATCTGGGACCCTGCCAAGATGGAAGCGTTCATTAAAGATATCAGGTCGATCGATCCGAACGTTACCGGCGTTCCGATAGAAGTTTATGAATCCGGCAACCTTTTGCAGAAAAGCTTCAGACAGGCCGCCCTCTTTGCAATGCTTGCGATAATTATAATCGTTGCTGCAGATTTCAGAAAATTCAGCCTGGCAGCCCTTGCCCTGATGCCGCTTGGCTTAGGCGTTTTCTGGCTCTTAGAACTTATGGGCCTTTTCCACATTCGTTTCAACATGGCGAACTTCTTCGGCATCCCCATTCTTCTGGGCATTGGCGTCGATAACGCCGTTCAGATAATCCATCGCTACATTAAAGAGAAGGACCTGCAGAGCGTGGATAGCGTTATGATGCGTTCGATGGGAACTGCAGTGCTATTAACATCGCTCACCACATTTGCAAGTTTCGGAACTCTTATATTTGCCAGGCATCAGGGAATCGCTTCTTTGGGGCTTATTATGACGCTTGGAACGCTTACCTGCTTTATAGGATCGATGATAATTCTTCCTTGCGCCCTGAAATTGATCAAACCTAGTCGATAGTTATCTTCATCTGTATCGGATCGGCATTGCCGGCAGGTGAGGTGTAAGATTGCAACGGGCAACCGGCGGGGCAAACGCTACCGACAGAAATTCTAACAAGGTAATTAGTGTTGGGAATTATTAAAGGGACCACCTTGAATGACCCATCGCCAAAATTGCCGCGCCACGCAGGCTTTTCGGTCGTTAAAAAATTGGTATCGGCTTCATCCTTGATCTCTATCCACATCTGATCGGTCGTCTTACAGGCCTTGCACGTTACCTTACCCATAATGGTATATGGAAGAGATGCAACAACCTTGGGCGGCTGAAGCAACATATCCTGCACCGATTGCGTGGAACTGTCGTCGTTCCCGCTGCACGCACACGCCATCAGAGCCAAGCCCGCCATAAGCATAAAGAGTTTCTTCATATAATGATATACTAGCATTACCCTTTATATCGTTCAAGAGGTGTTTAATCCACTTGTTTTTAGCTCTCCATTTGCCTATATAGGCGCACATGAACTCTAAGGAACGATTTTTAAATGCGTGCGCCAGAAAACCGGTCGATAGGCCGCCGGTTTGGTTAATGCGCCAGGCGGGTAGATATCTCCCAGAATACAGGCTGCTACGTGCGCGGCACGGCTTTATCGAAATGTGCAAGACGCCGGAACTAGCAGCTGAAGCATCGTTGCAGCCATGGCTGCGCTACAAGATGGACGCGGTTATCGTGTTCTCCGATATCCTCTTCATCCCAGAGGCAATGGGCCAAAAGCTAACGTTCAAAGAAGAAGAAGG